>NZ_JAUBPB010000010.1:0-139751 GCF_036700545.1 Microcoleus sp. SVA1B4 | reverse complement strand
GGTGTTGGTGGTGTCGGCACCGGTATCGGCGCGGGTGTCGGTGTTGGTGGTGTCGGCACCGGTATCGGCGCGGGTGTCGGCACGGGTGTCGGTTCCTTAAGGGGAATGAGAGAGACAGTGGCGACTGCCGCACTGGTAGCGCCGAGGTTATCTGTAGCGCTGTAGGTGAAGTTTGCCCCTGTGAAATTGCCGGACGCCTGGAAAAACAACTGGGTAATTTGCTCGGCTGTCAGGGTTTGACCTGCCGTGACCCGCACTCCTTGGCTGGGATCACCCAAGAACAGCGTGCCTTCATTGGCTGGTGGTAAGGTGTTTACGGTAAAGGAAACCACCGTCCCGTCTGGGTCGGTTCCTCCGAGTCCGGGGATGTTCACGGTTGTTTCCACCAACAAAGCGACGCTGGAGTTGTTGGCGACGGGTGGCCCGTCGGTGGGAGGTAATAGTCCTCGCAGGGAGGCTGTAGCGGGGGCTGGACTAATGGCGCCGCGGCTGTCTGTGGCGCTGTAGGTAAAGTTGGTGGCTGTGAATTCGCTGGTTGCTTGGAAGAATAACTGGCTGATTTGAGTTGCGCTAAGTCTTTGGCCTGCCGTGACCCGGATTCCCTGGCTGGGATCGCCCAAGAATAGGACACCTTGATTTGCTGCCGGCAGGGTGTTGATAGTGAAGAATTCGATCGAGTCGTCGAGGTCTTTTGCCGTGAGCCCTGTGAGGTTGACTGTGCTGTTTGGCGCCAGTGTCTTGCTGAAGTTTGTCGGTACCGGCGGGTAGTTGAACGCCAGTGAGACCAGAGAAACGGTGGCTGCAGGACTGATGCCACCGAGATTGTCCCTGCTGCTGTAGGTAAAGTTAGCCCCTGTGAAATTGCCGGCCGACTGGAAGAATAACTGCGTCATTTGCTCGGCTGTCAGGGTTTGACCTGCCGTGACGGCGACTCCCCCGGTTGCGGGGTCGCCCAAGAACAGGATGCCTTGATTTGCCGGCGGCAGGGTGCTGATGGTGAATGCAACCACTGTGCCGTCTGAGTCTCTGCCTCCGATCCCGCTAATTTGGACAACGCTGTTGGGCCCGATCGCCACATTGCTGCTGTCGGCTGACGGAAGCTTGTTGGGTGAAGGCGGAGCGAGTAAAATGGCGGTGGTGACAGTGGCTCTGGACTCGGAACCGTTGTTATTGCTGGGGTCGGGATCGAAAGTGGTCGATCGACTCTGGGAAGTATTGCTAATGGTGCCGATCGCTGGAATGACTACTGTTACCTCGCGGTTGATGTTGCTGCCGCTAGTCAAGCTGCGAATTGTTGGGAAGGTGACAACCCCTGTCACTGGGTCGTAAGTGCCGTTATCGGATGCGCTGACTCCCGTTAAACCGGGAATGATGCTGTCTGTAATCACTACGTTTTCAGCAGCATTCGGCCCATTGTTGGCGGTAGTTATAGTATAAGTCACGGAACTACCCGCAGGAGCAGATGTGAGACCGCTCTTGGACGTAACCAAGTCGGCGCGGGCTGCCTCGATCGCAGTAACGACTCGCCCCCCCGCCTGACCGGGCAATGCGACTGTCGAGCCGTCGTTGTTGGTTAAGTCCGGGTCAAAAGTGTCCGCTCGACTCAATACAATATTGGTGATACTCGTCAGGGTAGGCGGCGGTACAACAAGCAGGGATCGGGTGACGCTGCTGCCGCTGGCTAAAGTCGCGATCGCTGGGAAATCGATCGCCCCTGTGGCAGCATTGTAGGTTCCGCCATCGGACACCCTGACATTAGTTAAGCCGGGAATTAGGCTGTCGGTGATGACTACGTTGGTCGCGGGACTAGGCCCGTTATTGGTAGTAGTAATTGTATAAAGTAGCGTGTCGCCCACCTCGATGCTGGCCGGAGCCGTTTTTTGGGTGACAACATCGGCCACAGCATCGATCGAGGTAATGACGGTGGCGTTGGGGTTTGTACCGTTGTTGTTGGCAGGAGTGGAGTCGGGAGTGATGGAGGTACTTCTCGCCGTGTTGCTGATCGAAGTTAGGGTGGGCGGCACTGTGAAGCCGATCGTCCGGGTGACTGTCTCCTTATGGGCTATTGCCACGGGCGCAAAGGTGACAATCCCCGTCACTGGATCGTAAACGCCACCGTTAGATGCCGTGACTCCGGTTAACCCCGGAACTATGCTGTCAGTGATGGTTACAGCTTCTGCTGGACTCGGCCCTAAGTTGACTGTGGCGATCGTATAGCTGACCGAACTACTGGCAGTAGCACTCGTAGATCCGGTTTTCGTGGTAACAAGATCCGCGTTGGGCGCAATACTTGTCGTAACCGTAGAGTTAGTGGGAGTGCCGTCTTTGTTGGTCGCCCGGCCGTTGTTGTTAGTGGCGATCGGATCGAAAGTCGCCGCGCTACTCCGGGCCGTGTTGCTGATGGCGGTAAGGGTGGCTGGGGCAATGAAACTGACGGTGCGGGTCGCAGTAGCTGCATTTGCCAGGGTTGTCAATGCTGGGAAGGTGACAATGCCGGAAACTGGGTCGTAACTCCCCCCATCCGATACGCTGACTCCTGTTAAACCCGGAATAATGCTGTCCGTGATGGTCACATTGGCAGCGGGGTCTGGCCCCATGTTAGTCGTAGTCAATGTGTAGGCGACGCTTGACCCGGCCGAAGTAGTCACAGGCCCACTTTTGGTAGTAACTAAATCTGCGACTGTATCAACAACAGTGGTAAAGACTACACCAGGCCCCTCGATTTGCCCTGGCGCGAGTACACCGCTGTTGTTGCTGAGGTCGGGGTCGAAAGTCGAGCTATTGCTGAATGCAACATTGGCAAAACTGCTACCGCTCTTTAAACCGGGCGGCAAATCAATAGTCAGGGTGTAAGTCAGAGTCTCACCCGCATTGAGAACCGGAATTAACGGCCAGGTGACAGCTTTCGTTTCGTTCACATAAGTGCCATTGTTGGAGGCAGTGAGAACCGGCGGCAATCCCCCCGGACGCAGCATTTCAAAAGGTATTTCGTCTTGAATCAGGACGTTTGTAGCGGGCGCTGGCCCCCTGTTTACAGTAGTAATCGTGTAGGTAATGCTGCTTCCGGGCTTGACGAACTGCGGGCCGGTCTTGATAGTGGCAACCTCAGCGGTGATACTGGGAGGATTGATAGTTTCAACTACCAGGTTTTGAAGTTCGTGAATGTTGTTGGCGCTTCCTGTGGAACTGCCAAAACCAAATTTCAAAATTGGCGGTACCCGGCCGTTTTCGGTGGCCAAGTTGCGGATGTCGATCAATGTAGTTTCGTAGATGTCGTCGAAATTTGCATCGAAGGCCACGGTGAGGCGAGAGGGATTGACCGGATCGTTAGATGGATTCAGTGTAATTTGAACGGATCTTTTGGCTAAATTGCGATCGCTCGTGAACGTATTGCTGAAATTAAAACTGGTGCCGGGAGGGCCGATAAAGTTAATACTCGTAGGAATGTTATCGATGCCGAAGGGAACGATCGCATTTGTTAAAAACCGATAATCGTTTGCTTGATTTCCTCTAACAGTTACTGAATCTGGTCTGAAAGAACCAATAGAGGAGCCGGGAATCGGGGGTGGCTCAGGACCCGACCGCCCTTCTGTGGATGTTGAAAAATTGCCAAACTCGTCAAGCCCAATGCCTAAATAACCTCCCTCAATACCGGGTATACCCGTTCGTGGAGCGTAAGCGACAGAACCGCCATAACCCCCAGTCCTTGTTGGGCTAACAGTGCCGTCAATCAAGAAGAAACCCAGCCCGTCCCCTGGCTGAGGGCTAATAAATGGTTGCGGAGCATTAGCTTGCTCCCTTGAACCGTAAGAATAAAAATCAAACTGGACTCTGAGACCGTCGGTTGAAGGAATGGGGTTGTTGTAGATGACGAAGGCTTCCCGAAGGTTTACTGCTGGAGTTAATCGCAGAGCGCCATCGCCGGGAGTTGCACCGCCCAAAGCCGGAAGTACGCCGGATACTGTGCCTCCGGTAATGCCGGGGATAAGTTGATCGGCTGCTGGATCGTTGCTGCTGGGATCGAACAGTGCCCCGTCATTTCCCCCGTAAATCCAAGGCCCCCTAACTGTGGAGTTTTTGAAAGTTTCGTTAACTAATGTGCCGAGGGCGTAAGGGTAGGCTTCGAGGACTTCTTTTTCAATGGCGATTCTCGCCTTTATTTCCCCTGTCGCAAATTTTAATTGCCAGTCGCCGCCGAGGGCCGCACTCCCCGTCAAGTTGTCGGAAGCTGCAATATCTGCACCGACCATCAAGCTTAGCTGCCGCACGAAGGCTTCGCCGCTTTCCCCCGCTGCGACGCTGCACCCGAATAACAAGATATCTCCTCTCTCGCTGAGGGCTTTTCTCCACTGCTGTAACGAATGGCTGTAGGTTTGTAGGTTGTCGTTGCAGAGTTCGATCGACCCTAGCTGCACCCCCCCTTCTCGACCGTGAGAAACTATCTGAAGGCTATCTAAATCGCTGCAATTAGCCAAAATTCTAGTAATTTGCTCGACTCCATCCCCCGTCGAGTTCAGTACAAATACCTCTGTATCGGCTGTTGCTCCTCTTGCCAAGCTGTCGCTGTTCTCTACTCTGGCATCGAGAAACAGTACATTTTTTATACTCCGAGGGGGCAACCACGGGGGGTTTTCCCTTACGGTTGCTCGTAAAAATTCTCTGTGGGGATGCCCAATTCTCGTGCCGCCACGAATTTTCTGGGACAGGGGCAACCACGGGGGGATTGCCCCTACTGTTTTTACTTGTTTTATTGGTTTTTTCTGATGATAAGTTACTGTTGTTCGGGATTTTGCGCCCCCAATCCTTGTGGTGGACTCACCTATTTTTGGGGCGATAAAAATTGGTTTGTTGCAGATGCTTTGCATGGTAAAATAGTCTCACTAATTGTAGATGATATACCCATTTCCCGATGATTATTATCACCTATTTAAAAGGCTTAATTGCAGAGTAAGAGGCTCTGCTGCTTGACTTAGATTCAGAGCAAAAAGCCAATTTTACTCAGCACAAAGCAGTGCTATATGGATATTTAATAGCATTGCAAATAGCGCCGGCAGAAGAACTGAGGATTTGGTGTTTAAATCCCAATAATCTCTCTATCGGGTGATATTTTGCCTTCGACTTTTTTCTTTTAGGATCGCGAGTGTATCTGTTACACAGCTCTTACCTCGCGCAGTAGATAAGAACACGAGTTCTCAAGAATTTACTTGATGAGCTTTTCTGTACCTCGTCTAATGCACTTTACTTGGCAGATAAAACTCACTATTTCTAGACGTATAAACCTGGTTTGAGGGACGAAAAGACTTCTTTGCAGCCCTCGCTCCCGGTAAACAACTCGGTTTCTTTGGTTTGGCTGTGCAAGCCCTGTTCACAATAGCAACCACACATTAATTAGGGAGTGATAGCCGTCACATAATTATGGCGACTGTGCCCGAAGTGTTATTCAACTGATATCTTTTACCATTCTCAATAACCATTCTATGGGGGGTTCTCCTGCCCAGCCCATAAGAAAATTCACTTGTTGTGGAACAGGCCAGAAAGCCTATTCTTGAAAATGGTGCAACATATGAGATTCAATTGAAATTGGCATACCCTGTATCGACGAAGCTTCTTAAAAATTCATGACTTGGAGTCTGGACATAGCAATCTAGGTTTGAGACTGTTTCGCTACGATCGCAAAAACAGATTAGTGCTCCCCACAAGCAAATTCTCAAACTGTCAAGAAACGAGTCTTCGAGCTGGTTTCTGTTTAAGATAAATGCTCGGGACAATGTTTCGTGCAGAATTTTTCATGATGTTTTGGAGAAACGGATTTGGAGATGTGCGCCTCAGCTATTTACGATTTTTGTTGGCTAATTTTCTTAACTGCAGGAGTTACGCTCAGGAGACAGGAAAACCAATTTATGACTAGATTTCTCGTCGTCTAACCAAAATTTATCATCTAAACCTGGTTTCTGATCGTAAGTCCTCAACTAGAAAAACACCGATCGCAATCTGCCAGTTATGGCAACTGTAACCAAGCAATAATGCTTGATTAGGTTTTACGTGCTGAGTTTGGGCGTGGGTCGTCCAAAACAAGCTTCAACAATAATCCTTACACGTAAGTACATATTAACTCATTGATTATTACATCCGCAAATAGACGTAGATACAAGCACCAATATAAGCTATATCTTTTAACCACGCACGTCAAGGGTTCGGGCTTGGTAGTACCGACAATCTTGACAGGGCCCAGAAGGATTGACAGCGCAGCGAATGTAATTTGAGCGGGCGTTATACTCGCAAGTGATATCGCCGATAGCATAACCGAGGCTTTGTATGTAAGTGCGATCGGCAGTTGGTAGTTGAGTTGCCATGGATCTATTCGCTACCGCAAGTCTGGCTGCTGCAATTCTGTCGCGGGCTTGGCTCTGGGCATAGCGCATCACCCACAAAGACAGCAGCGAGGGAGCTAAACCTATGAAAATAATTAGGAGAGCAGTTAGCACATTTTCAGAGCTGATGTGGAGAATATGTTTTTTGATTTAGGCGATGACAATAGAAAATCCTCGCCTAAAAGACGGTTTTAAATAAGAAAAGTTCCCGATTAAGTCTCAAACTAGGCCGCCCCTGTGTTAACCGTTAGCTGGCTGCTGAGGAGGGCGAATTAAATAACTTACAATTTTAATTGTTATTGTGGGATGGGCGTCCCGCCCGTCTTTTTTGGACGGGCGGGACGCCCATCCCACAAACTTTTTGAGAAACCCGGTTGCTTTCCAAAACCAAAACGGTTAAACCTTAGCAATATCCCCCGCTAAATCCATCAGCGAACCCGCACCTTCTACCTTAGCAACATCTAACAAAGTCTTCAAAACTGAATCGGGATTCAAACTAATCGAATCAATTCCCAACTCAACCAAGAAACGAGCAAACTCAGGATAATCGCTGGGGGCTTGACCGCAAATCCCAATCTTGCGATCGTACTTCTTGGCGGCTTTAATGGCAATTGCTACCATGCGCTTGACAGCTTCATTCCGTTCGTCAAAAATGTGTGCGACTAAAGCAGAATCCCGGTCTAATCCTAATGTTAGCTGAGTTAAATCGTTAGAGCCGATCGAGAATCCGTCAAAAACTTGGGCAAATTCGTCAGCAAATATGACATTGCTTGGCAATTCGCACATCACATACACTTGCAAGCCGTTTTCGCCCTTGACTAAACCGTGTTTTGCCATCTCTGCCAACACTTTTCGCCCTTCCTCCGGGGTGCGGCAAAATGGAATCATCGGAATCACATTTGTCAAGCCCATTTCGTCGCGAACTCGCTTTAATGCTTTGCATTCCAAAGCGTAAGCTTCGCGGTAATTCGGGTCGTAATAACGAGAGGCGCCGCGCCACCCGATCATCGGGTTTTCTTCCTTGGGTTCAAACTGCCGCCCGCCCAAAAGATTAGCATATTCGTTGCTCTTGAAATCGCTCATCCGCACGATAACTGGATTTGGATAAAATGCGGCGGCAATTGTGGCAATTCCGTGGGCGAGTTTGTCGGTGAAGAAATCGGGTTTGTGTTGGTAAAGTGCTGTCAGGTTTGCAATTTCTTCCTTGACTGATTCATCCACCAATTCGTCAAAGTGAATCAGTGCCAGCGGGTGTGCTTTAATGTGATTGGCAATGATGAATTCCAACCGCGCTAAGCCTACGCCGTCGCAAGGAATGGCTGATAAACCAAAGGCTTCTTCTGGGTTCCCGACATTCATTAAAATTTGAGTGCGGGTGCGGGGTAAATTCTCGATCGCAGTTTCTTGAATTTCAAAAGGAAGCAAACCGGAATAAACTTTGCCTTCATCTCCTTCGGAACAAGAAACAGTGATTTCTTGCCCGTTTTTCAAGATTTGGGTGGCATCGCCGGTGCCGACAATGGCGGGAATTCCCATTTCTCTGGCGATGATGGCGGCGTGACAAGTACGCCCACCGGAATTGGTGACGATCGCACTTGCTTTTTTCATAATCGGTTCCCAATCCGGGTCTGTTTTGTTGGTAACTAAAACTTCTCCTGATTGAAATTCAGCAATTCTGTGAACGTCTAAAATCACCCGGGCTTTGCCTTGTCCGATTGATTCGCCAACGGCGCGTCCTTTTGCCAAAACTGCACTGCTGCCTTGCAATTTGTAGTTTCGCAAAACTTTAGCAGACTTTTGAGATTGTACTGTTTCGGGTCGCGCTTGGACAATAAACAATTCGCCGGTATTGCCGTCTTTTGCCCACTCAATGTCCATCGGGGTATAAGTACCGCGCACTTTTGAGTAGTGTTCTTCGATGACTACTGCCCATTTTGCTAGTTGCAAAATTTCATCATCTTGGATGGCAAATTTGTTTTTTTCTGCTGCGATGACGGAGACGTTTTTGGTGTATTTAGAACCGCCGATATCGTACACCATTTTGAGTGTTTTGGTGCCGAGACGTTTGTCTAAAATCGGGAGAAAACCTTGTTTTAGTGTTGGTTTAAAGACGAAGTATTCGTCGGGGTTGACGGTGCCTTGGACGACGTTTTCGCCTAATCCGTAGGCGGCGGTGACTAATACGGCGTTTTTGAATCCGGTTTCGGTGTCGATGCTGAACATGACGCCGGAGGATGCTAAGTCCGATCGCACCATTTTTTGGACGCCGACTGATAGGGCGACTTCAAAGTGGTCGAAACCCCGCTGTTGGCGGTAGGAAATCGCGCGATCTGTGAATATGGAAGCAAAGCATTTGTGACAGCATTCGAGGACGCCAGCGCAAGCTTGGACGTTGAGGTAGGTTTCTTGCTGTCCCGCGAAACTGGCGTCTGGTAAGTCTTCGGCGGTGGCGGAGGAACGCACTGCTACGTCTGTACTGTCGCCGTAGCGATCGCACAATTTTTCGTAAGCATCGGCGATCGCCGCTTGGAGTTCTCGCGGAAATGGTGTGTCGAGAATCAGTGCCCGCGCTTGCTTGCCTTTTTGTCGCAGGTTCTGCAGATCTTCTACGTCTAAATCGGCAAAAATTTCGCGCAATTTAGCTTCTAAACCCGCTGACTGGATGAAGTACCGGTAAGCGTGGGCTGTAGTTGCAAATCCGTTGGGAACTCTGACTCCTTGGCTGGTTAATTGTTGAATCATTTCGCCCAAAGAAGCATTTTTACCGCCTACTAATGGGATGTCGGCGATGCCGACTTCATCAAATAACAATACTAAGGCTTTTTCTTTGGGAATTACACCGGGTTTTTGATCAATTGCTAATTTTTCGATCATTGCTTTTTTCCTCTCAACTTCATCTCAGTTCGGTCAAAGCACAGTAAACAAAAGACAGTTTATTGGGAATTGTAATTTTGTTACAAAAATTCTCAATTTTTTTCCTAGGCTGTATCAACCGAATTTTCGATTGCCTCTATTTCAAGACTATCACTTTTTGGCTAAATAGCAAGGCCTGTGGAGATATTTGATTTGATTGCAAAACGTAAAGAATTTGCAGTAATGAGTTTATGTAAGGTATTATTAAAGAAGTGGTAAAAATATGAATAACGAAGATAGTTCTCACCGCTTTTTTGGCGTTGAGCGCTGATTGGTGTGGGGATATCGCTCGGATTGTGTTGGTAGCGGAATCCAAGGGGAACAAAGGGTGGGGTTCGATCGCGCGATCGGCTGAACCCGCCCAAAAAGCCGATACTTACTTTCCGATAGGAGTCGTGAGTCACCAAAAATAGGAGATTCTAGTTCAACCTCCCCGATTCATCTGTGGACTAAATCTAAAATCTAAAATCTAAAATCGGGTGACAGGGGCGATCGCCCCAAAAAATACTATGCAGCTTAGTTTCGTCCTGACACCGAGATTCTAAAAACCTTAAAAAATTTACCCCTGATTGCGTTAGCCTACTTAGAGGAAAAACACAATCGCATAGATACCAGATATTATATCATTTTCAATAAGCCTTTTAAGAGCTGGTTAGAAGAAACCCTCCCAAGAAAATTTACTCTTTCTGAAATGGGCCAGAAAGCCAGTTATTGAGAACCGTTCAACATCTAAGATAGAGTGCATTGTAATTGTTGAACCAAATAGTTTTCAACTGGGAACGGCGGATTTTGTGGCTATACAATTGTTTATATGCTATAATAGGTGGCTAAACTGCCTTATGACAAAAAACAAGGTATATGATATCAGTTTTGAGCCCACCCGCAAAGCGAAACGGCTTTAAAGTTCTTCTGGTCGAAGACAATCAAGCAGAAGCCGATCTGATTGAAGAATTATTATTAGAAACAAACGTCAGTAGAGCCGAACCCCAAAGGCTATCAGTAAGTTGTACAGACCGTCTGAGCAAAGCGCAGGAACTTTTGGTCAGCGAACATTTTGATGTGATTTTACTAGACCTTTCGCTGCCAGACAGCCAAGACTTAAATACAATTGTCAAAATACAAGAATATAGTCTAAATACTCCGATTGTCGTACTGACTGCCCGCAATGATGAAGAGCTTGCCGTGCAGTCAATCCAAGCCGGAGCTCAAGATTATCTAGTCAAGCGAAAAATTGACAGCGAAGTGTTAATTAGATCGCTTCGCTACGCAGTCGAGCGACAGCACAACCAAGAAGCTTTACGAAAAAGCGAAGAAAAATATCGCTCGGTAGTCGAGAATTCTCTCGTCGGAATTGCCATTCTCGCTCCTCCTATTTCCCCCTCAGCACCAGAAAAATGCGAGTGGTTGGAAGTGAACGATGCTTTGTGCGATTTACTGGGATACGATCGCCAGGATTTTTGGCATGAGAATTGGGAAATGTGGGTTTTTCCTGAAGACTTGCAGTCTAGTTTAGAGCAGTTAAATAAAATTTTGGCAGGGCAGAGTGAAGGCTATGTTTTAGACCAAAGATGGCGCAGAAAAGATGGAAGAACCGTTTATACTAGAGTTTACCTTCGCTGTATCCGCGCCCTAGACGGCTCGATAGACCGCCTGATTAAAGTAGTCTTGGACGTGAGCGATCGCTACCGTTACGAAGCTCAACTAAAAGCATCAGAAGAGTTTTTAAATCACACGATAAATTCTACTCCCGATCCAATTTTTGTCAAAGATGAGCAGCACAAATGGATCGTTGTAAACGATGCTTTTTGCAATTTGATAGGAAAAAGGCGATCGGAACTGATTGGCCAGTCAGGATACGATTATTTACCCCCAGCACAAGCGGCTTTTTTTTGGCAACAAGACGAGCAAGTATTGCAAAGAAGTCTTGCTCAGGAAACAGAAGAATTTTTTACAGATAGCGGTGGTCAAGAACGCATTATATCTACTAAAAAAACAGTATTTAAAAAAGCCGATGGGACTAAAATGTTGGTCGGAACAATGCGAGATGTGACCGAATACAAACGCCAGCAAATTGCGTTGCAGGAAAGCGAAGCTCGATTTCAAATAATGACCGACAACGTGCCGGGAATGATTTATCAATATCGGCTTTATGTAGATGGGAAAACATCTTTTACTTACGTTTCTTCTGGCAGTTGGCAGCTCTACAATTTAAAGCCAGAAGAAATAGAAGAAAATGCCAGTTTGGCTTTTGCAACAGTTCACCCAGACGACATCTCAGACTTGCAGCGATCGATGGCAACTTCAGCGGCGACTCAGCAAGCTTGGCAACACCAGTGGCGGCAAGTTATGGGAGATCGAGTGAAATGGCTTCAAGGCGCGTCGAAGCCAGAAAAGCAAGCAAACGGCGATATAGTTTGGGACGGTTTAGTGATGGATGTTACGGAATTGAAACAAACCCAGCAAGACCGCGATCGATTTTTTAATCTCTCGCTGGATTTACTTTGCATTGCAGGTTTTGACGGCTATTTCAAACGCTTAAACCCCGCTTGGTCAAATGTATTGGGTTATAGCAGCGATGAAATCTTAGCCAAACCTTTGATAGAATTCGTCCATCCAGAAGACCTAGAAATTACTGTAGCGGAATTAGAAAAACTTAAAAAAAGCCACCCGATTATTAGCTTAGAAAACCGCTATCTTTGCCAAGATGGTACTTATAAATGGCTATCGTGGACTGCATCGCCGTTTGCCGAAGAAGGTTTGATTTATGCCGTGGCTCGCGATGTTACATTTAGCAAGCAAGCTGAAGCTGAATTGCGTAAGAGCGCAGCCACCAACCGCGCTCTTTTAAATGCGATACCAGACATGATATTTCGCTGTCGGGCAGACGGCACTTTTGTAGACTTCAAACCTGCAAAAGATTTCGATAATATCCTACCGCAAAAAGCACTAATCGGCAAAAAAGCACAAGACATATTGCCTGCTGCTTTTGCTGACAAAATCTTGTCGGGTCATCAACAAGCGATCGCCACTGGCGAGATTCAAGTTGTAGAATATCAAATGCCCGTTAATGATGAACTGTACGATTTTGAAGCGAGAATTGTTTTCTGCACGGATGACGAAATTATCGCGATCGTCCGCGACATCACCAATCGCAAACGTTTCGAGTCAAAACTCCACAGGCAAGCAGCAGCAATGGCGGCTGCTTCCGAAGGTATCGCCATATTCAGTGCCGACAAAGAGGTGATTTATTGCAACGCAGCACGACTCAATATCTACGGTTACAACTCTCTCGAAGAAATCTTAGGTAAAAGTTGGAAAATATTCTACCAAGGTGCAGAACTGCAAAGGTTCGAGCAAGAAGTCCTGCCGACTTTAGTGCAGAAAGGTTCTTACAGCACCGAAGCAGTAGGATGCCGTCGCGACGGATCGGAAGTCCCTATAGATGTCTCGCTGACAATGCTAGCCGGCGGAGAAACTATTTGCGTTGTTCGCGATATTTCTCAAAGAAAACAAGCAGAAGCAGCACTGCGGGAAAGCCAGCGATTCGCTCAGCAAATTGCTGGGGCAATTCCTAATATTTTGTATGTTTGTGACTTAATTGAAAAAAAAAATATCTATGGGAACGCTTCTATCTACCACATTCTTGGCTATACAGTAGAGGAAATTCAGGCAATGGGGCCGTGGATGATGTCAACTTTAATCCACCCCGAAAATTTAATCAAAATGCCTGATTATTTACAGCAAGTCGAAACAGGCAGCGAAGGGGATATCTTTGAAATTGAATACAGAATTAGGCACAAGGATGGTTCTTGGCGCTGGATGGTTAGCCGAGATACTGTATTTGCCAAAACAGCAGACGGTAAGTTAAAACAAATTCTCGGCACGGCAACTGATATTACAGAAAGCAAGCAAGCAGAAGATGAAATAAAGCTGTTGCTGGCCGCAACTCAAGCTATTAGTCAGTCTGCCGATTTTCACAGCGCCCTCCCGGAAATTCTGCGGTTGCTGTGCAATGCGATCGGCTGGAATTTTGCGGAAGCTTGGATACCGACTGCTAACGGTAGTTGTTTGGAACATAGCGAAACTTGGTACGCTAGCGATCGCGATTTAGATAGGTTCGGCCGCGAAAGTAAAAGAATTAGATTCGCCGCCGGAGTGGCAGTACCTGGACGGATTTGGTCAACCAGAAATGTAGAATGGATTGAAGATATTTCTCTAGCCACAAATCATCTTTTTGCCCGATCGCAAATGGCGAAATCAGTCGGATTGAAAGCTTGTTTCGGAGTGCCAATTCACGCTAGTTCAAAGGTGCTGGCAGTTTTAGTATTCTGCAAGCGCGATCGCTCGATTATGGAACCGCGTATAGTAGAGTTGGTCAAGGCTGTAGCGACTCAGTTGGGCGATCATATTCAGCGCAAACAAGCCGAAGAAGAATTGCGTAAAAGTGAAGAACGCTGGCAGTTAGTTCTTAAAGGCAATCAAGACGGAATTTGGGATCTGAATCTTCAAACAAATGAAGCTTTTCGCTCGGCCCGCTGGCAAGAAATTATCGGTTACACAGACGGCGAAATCGACAGCACCAACAGCGCATCGATCGATCGCATCCATCCAGACGATCGCTCACGAGTGCAAGCAGCGATCCAAGGTTATCTCGATCGGCAAACCCCCAATTACGCCGCCGAATACCGCTTGCAGTGCAAAGACGGTAGCTATAAGTGGGTGCTCGCCCGCGCTCAAGCAGTGTGGGACGAAGCCGGAAACCCTCTGCGGATGGTGGGTTCGATGACGGATATTAGCGATCGCAAAGCAGCAGAATTAGCTTTACTGCAGGTCACTCAAGCCGTAGAAAGTACCAGCGATGCGATCGTGATCGCCGACTTGAAAGGGCGGTCTATTTATCACAATCAAGCCTTTATTCAGCGCTACGGCTACACAGTGGAAGAACTCAATAATCTTGGCGATATGACCGCGCTGTATGTCCGGCATAAAAATTACAAACAAATCTATAAAAGCCTTCGCAAAGGTCGCTCTTGGTGTGGCGAAGTTGCACTGCAAACTAAGAGGAACGAAGCAGTAACTGCTCTGGTGCGAGCCGACAGTATTCAAGATATTCATAGTAATTCAATCGGCTTAATTGCAGTAATTACTGATATCACAAAACGCAAAGAATCTGAATTATTTTTGCAACAGAAGTTAAAGCGCGAACAGTTGGCAGTAGCCATGTTGGAACGCATTAGATATTCTCTAAATCTTGAAGAAATTTTAACCAAAAGTGTCGAAGAAGTGCGTCATTTTTTGCAAGTAGACCGCACTATTATTTATCAATTCAATCCTGATTGGAGCGGGTTTATCGCTGTTGAGTCGGTTGCCGAAAATGTTCGACCAATTGTAGGAATGGAAATTTATGACCCCTGTTTCGGGGCAGCCTACGTTCATCTTTACCAAGACGGTAGAATTAGAGCCATAGAAGATGTTCACAATGCGGGCCTAGCCGACTGCCACTTGGGTTTGTTGACTCGGCTAGACGTGAGAGCGAATCTGGTAGTGCCGATTTTGCAAGGCGAAAACTTGTGGGGGCTGTTAATTGCCCACCACTGCACGGGCCCGCGTCCCTGGCAACAATTGGAGGGAGAGTGCCTAAAACAATTGGGGGTGCAGTTGGCGATCGCCATTCAGCAATCGATGCTATTTGAACAAGCACAAACCGAAATTGCCGATCGCAAACTTGCAGAAGCCGCCCTGCAATTAGCAAAAGAAGCCGCCGAATCCGCCAACCGCGCTAAAAGCGACTTTCTCGCGAACATGAGCCACGAATTGCGGACGCCTTTGAACGGGATTTTGGGATACATTCAACTGCTAAAAGTCGATAAAAACTTTACCCCCGATCAACAGGAAAGTCTTAACAACATTCACCAGTGTGGCAACCACCTGCTGATGCTGATTAATGATGTTTTAGACCTCTCAAAAATCGAAGCTAGTAAAATGGATCTGTCTCTGACAAACCTGCATTTTTCCAGTTTTGTTAAAAGTATTATTGATTTGTTCCAGATGCGCTCTGCTCAAAAAGGAATTGCCTTTAATTACGAGCAGGTGTCAGCGCTGCCAGATGGCATTTTGGCAGACGAAAAAAGGTTGCGTCAAGTTTTGATTAATTTGCTCAGCAATGCCGTTAAGTTTACGAACAGCGGCAGCGTTACATTCAAAGTCGGTTATGCAGAAAATTTCCCCGATAATTATCCTCAAACCAACTGTGGAAATTATAGTTGCACAGCGGAAATTGCTACTCAAACGATCAATTTGACCGCGAATTTAGACGCGGAGCAAATGTCGTCGCTCCCGCCGCTAGGAACAACACAAGCGCGCGGGGTGATAACAGCAGAAAATATCGGCGCTCGTGCCCCTACCCCTAAAATTCGCTTTCAAATCGAAGATACCGGCATTGGCATTTCTCAGAATAAATTAGAAGAAATATTTTTGCCTTTTCATCAAGTGGGCGATCACAACAATTTCGTCGAAGGTACCGGACTGGGACTTTCCATCAGCCAAAAATTAGTCAAAATGATGGGCAGCCAAATTCGCGTCCAAAGTACCTCCGGCAAAGGCAGCATATTTTGGTTGGATCTAGACTTACCCGCAGTCGCGCAGTGTTCTGAACTCCCCTCCCGGCAAGAAAAAAGGCGGCTTGTAGGTTTTACCGGCCCCCAGCGGAAAGTGCTAATAGTGGACGATCACGAAGTACATCGCGCCATGTTGCACAGGCTGCTTGTTCATTTAGGCTTTGAAATTGCACAAGCTACAGACGGCGAAGACTGCTTGCACAAAGCACAGGAATTTCTACCGGATATAATTTTAATGGATTTGCTGATGCCCGTAATGAACGGTTGGGAAGCTACCAGGCGGCTGCGACAGTTGCCGGAATTAAAAGATACGGTTATCCTTGCTTTGTCCGCTAACGTTTACGAGACTACCAAGCAAGAGAGCATACTTGCAGGTTGCGATAATTTTCTCACCAAGCCGATTCAAACTAACGAGCTTTTAGAATTATTGCGCCTGCATTTGAGACTAGAATGGGTTTACGAAGAAGGATCGCAAACCAAAAAGCGGACTGATCAAACTGCAAAAGCATCTTCTGAGATTGCTGGTGCTGACTCAACGATGGTGTCTCCTGCCTCAGAGTCAGTCTTGGCGTTGTTAAGATTGGCTGCAATGGGCGATATTGAAGCTATTCTGGAAGAAACGGCTAAACTCGAACATTCTGAGCCGACATTAGTGCCTTTCGTTCATCACCTGCGCCAACTTGCTAAAGGATTTCAGCTCAAGAAAATTCGAGATTTTTTGAAGCAACATTTGTCCTAAAATTGACGATAGCTAACAGACAACTCAAAATCCGTTAAATCTCTGATCTTGCACCATTGTCAGCAACAGGCTTCCCGGCTTGTTCCACAGAGACTGAATTTCTTGTGGGGAGTAGGGGTTGGACCCCAGATCCCGCCCACAAAAGAAAAGAGTGATTGCCAATAAAGGCATCTATGAAGCAACCGGATTTCTAGATCCGCAGAAAATCACTTGAATCCGATTTAAACTCACAAACCACAACTCAAAAGTCTAAAATTTGAATATTTCCCTTGAATATGAACGATAAGAATTCCGAAAGAAGCATCATACAAATTGTCGATGACAACCAAACAAATCTTGACGTACTTTTCGAGTTGTTAAGGAATTACGGGTTTAAAGTATTAGTGGCTCTAGACGGCGAAAGTGCGATCGAGCAAATTGACTACATTCATCCCGACTTGATTCTTTTGGATATCATGATGCCAGGAATTGACGGTTTTGAAACTTGCCGACGCTTGAAAGCAGACGCGTCAACGCAAGATATTCCCATCATATTTATGAGCGCCCTTTCCGATACGCCTGATAAAGTAAAAGGCTTTCAGACAGGAGCAGTTGACTACATCACTAAGCCTTTCCAGCACGAAGAAGTTTTGAGCCGGATTCAAACCCACTTGACAATCCGCAGCTTGCAAAAAAAACTCGAAGAAAAAAACCTCGAACTTGCCCACCTCAACCAAAACCTTGAAAGACTTGTTGAACAAAAAACCAAGCAATTAATAAACCAGGAAAAAACAGCCATCATCGGACGTTTGACTCAGGGCATGGTTCACAACCTCAAAAGTCCCCTGCAAGTGATCCAGACTAGCGTCGATTTGATTGAAACAAAAGCCACACAAATTCAAGAAGACTCTCTGTTTAACTATACTAAGTATATTTTTCAAGCTGTCACAAAAATCAATCAGATCATGGATACTCTGATGATGAAAAGCCGCAACGAGCAAAAGCAAGATTTGCACCCGGTGAATATCAACGATTTAGTGCAGCGAGAAATTCAGCTATTGGAAGGCAACCTATATTTTAAAAATAAAATTAGAAAAAAATACTTTTATGACGAAGAAATTGACAGCATTCCATTAATTTATTCCTATCTTTCTCAAGTATTTTATAATTTAATTAATAATGCAATGGATGCTATGTGGGAAAAGAAAAGCAGAGAAATAACTATCGTGACGCGGCAAGATGACTCGAACATATACATGGATATTGCAGATACGGGATGCGGCATATCATCTGAAGATTTGCCAAAACTTTTTGATCCTTTTTACACATCCAAGCCGCCTAAAGGCGAGGCAAAAACGGAAGGTGAACCAACAGGAACAGGTCTAGGACTTTATACTTGTATTGAACTTTTAAAACCTTTTAACGGTGAAATTGCTATTAGCAGCAATGTCGGTCAAGGCAGCGTGTTTACAGTTGTGCTGCCCAAACCGCAGACAAATTGAGCGACTCAACTGAGTTAACTTGTGTCGGGTTAGACAACCATAATTAAGTTTGTAATTAAATTTGTAGCATGGAATGCAAGTCTTGGTTACTCGCTCAAGAGAGGACTTGCATTGCTCAATACAAACAAGCGCTAATTGCGGGCTATTAACCGGACACAATCTCAGAGCGTATTTTGTAAATTAACGGTAATTCTCGTAGCTTAGTAATACCATTTCAAAAACAAATAATTTAACTTTAGGCAAGCTTTAAACGGCTATTTAAAATCTAAATTTTCAAAGGCTATCAGCAATGCCAATCCTGATTAATCCGCGTTCTTTTGATTTGCCTCTTGCTATTCCCCTGCCAAAGGTTGTAAATTAAAATAGAGTTGAGTTGCAATATTTGTAAGACTATGATAATTTTGGGCCACTAGGTTTGGGGCCAGGCGGACAACTTGCAGCGAACAACTCAATTCTACAAATAAATCTGGGTGGTCTGCAAGCACACAGCGCACTCTAAAGCGTGTGCTTCAAGTTCCCCAATCATCAGCTAGGTAGCTGCATCCGCTGCTGATTTTTTTATTCCTAAACAATAGCAAAAGGATACCCGTAAAAAAAATGCTAGTTTACGCAACAGCCAAACCGCGATAGTCATCAGTCATCAGTCATTCCAAATCTAAAATCTAAAATCTAAAATCTAAAATGGTATGACATCTGTGTTTGAGTCAACTTTAACGCTTGGTTTAAAAATTCTTTTAGTAGAAGATTGTGCCGAAGATGCAGAGTTCATTCAAGAACTGCTGTCTGAACCCCAACTAGGACACTTAATTGATGTGACCAATGTAGTTCGCTTCCGGGAAGCGATAGAAATTTTAAGGGAGCAAATTTTTGATGTAATTTTATTAGATATTTCACTTCCTGACAGCCCAAAATTTAATACTTTTTTCCGACTTCAAGATTGCGGTATCAATACTCCGATCGTCATTCTGACAGCGGCCGATGACGAAGAACTGGCTGTCGAGTTAATTGCCGCCGGCGCCCAAGATTATCTGGTGAAAAGACAGGTAGACAGCCGGCTGCTGGTACGGACGCTCAGGTGCGCGATCGCCCGCCAGAAACGGCAAGCAGAATGGAAAAAAAGTCAAGAAAAATACCAGCAGGTTGTTGACAATATCAAAGAAGTTGTTTTTGAAACAAATACTGCGGGCAATTGGACTTTTCTCAATCCGGCTTGGACGGAAATTACCGGATTTACCGTTGATGAAAGCTTAGGAACTTCCTGTTTGAGTTACATTCATTCTGAGGATCAATACCAATATTTAAATTCGTTGACAGGTTTGAGCGAAAATCAAGAAACATCCAATTGCTATCAAATTCGATATCTTACAAAAAATGGCGAAATTCGGTGGGTAGAAGTGCAAGAATTTTTTATTTGGGGCGGGAACGGCGAGGCGCAGGGGACGACAGGAACTATCAATGATATTACAGAAAAAATTTTAGCACTTTCCGAACTCGATGCTAGTAAAAAGTTTTTGAATTATACAATCGATGCAGTGGCAGACCCACTTTTTGTCAAGGATGAACAGCACCGCTGGATACTGTTAAATGATGCTTTTTGCAAGCTGATCGGGAAGCAGCGCGAGGAACTGCTGGGCAAGTCGGATTATGACTTTTTCCCAAGACAAGAAGCTGAGATTTTTTGGCAGAATGACGAACAAGTTTTTAGGACGGGGGAAGAAAACGAGAGCGAGGAAATATTTACGGACGGCCGCGGTGCAAAGCACATTTTGTCTACTAAAAAAACTGTATTTGAAAATAGCGATGGCAGTAAAAATCTCGTCGGGATAATTCGAGATATCACTGAGGATAGGCGCAAACAATTAGCGCAGCAAGAAAGCGAAGCTAGACTTCGGCAACTTGCAGCCAATTTACCGGGAATAATTTATCAATTTCGTCTCTCAATCGACGGTAAAAAAAGTTTCCCTTATATTTCTTCTGGCAGCCGCGATTTATATGAATTGGAGCCAGAAAATATTCAGCAAGATCCTCAACTATTTTTTAGTTTTATTCATCCAGATGACCGTCAACAATTTGAAGACTCTATTGCTGTTTCTGCGGCAAATATGCAGCCATGGCAGCAGGAATGGCGGGCGATTGTACCGTCGGGAAAACTTAAGTGGATGCAAGGGGTTTCGAGACCGGAACGAGTTGATTTTGCGACTGAAATAGGGCAGGAAGGGGATATAGTTTGGGAAGGCATCGTGCTGGATATTACTGATTTAAAACAGACTGAAGCAGCTTTGCGGGAGAGCGAAGCCAGATTTCGATCGCTCGTTGAGAATATCCCTGGCGCTATCTGCCGCAGCTTGTACGATGCTGAGTGGACGATGGTATTTATTAGCGATGAAATTGAGGTAATTAGTGGGTATCCTGCTGGAGATTTTATTCGCAACAACGGCTTAAGTTTTGCGAGCATTGTCCACGAGGCAGACAAGGAAATGGTCGATCGACAAATCAGCGCAGCCGTAGAGTCGAAACAGCCGTACAATCTAGAATACCGGATTGTTCGCGCTGACGGGGCGGTGCGGTGGATGTCGGAAAGAGGTAGGCCAACTTACAATATAGAAGGGCTAGTTTTGTGGCTCGACAGAGCGATTTTTGACATTACCGATCGCAAACAAGCCGAACTGACTCTGTGCCTGGTAACTCAAGCTGTAGACAGCGCTAGTGATGCGATCGCGATCGCCGATTTGGACGGTTATTCCGTTTATCACAATCAAGCATTTGTTCAGCGCTACGGCTATACAGTTGAGGAACTAAATAATGCCGGCGGCCCAGCAGTAATGTACCCCAAATCTCAAGATTTGAGCAAGTTATTTAGGGGGCTGCGGAAAGGTCTTTCCTGGGATAGTGAAATTGAAATCAAGAGTAAAAATGGCGATATTATAGAAACTTTCTTGCGAGCTAACTGCATTAAAGATAGCGCTAGTCAACCGATAGGAATGATAGCCATAATTGCCGATCTCACAGAAATAAAACGCACCGCATCGGCATTAAAACTCAGTCAAGAGCGATTGCAGTTGGCGGTTTCAGGCAGCTCTTTGGGGCTGTGGGATTGGAATATAGCTACTGGCGAAACTTATTTCGATTTTCATTGGAAATCAATGCTTGGCTACGCAGAAACCGAAATTGAAAACAACCTCAAAGGTTGGGAAAGTTTGCTGCATCCAGAAGACCGAGGGAAGGTAATGGAATGTTTAAATTCCTATTTGGAAGGTGAGACTGAGATTTATGAATTTGAATTTCGGATGCTCAACAAAGCGGGCAATTGGCAGTGGATTCTGGCAATGGGCAAGGTAGTCGAGTACGACGAATGGGGTGCGCCGTTGCGGATAACGGGCACTCACAAAGATATCAGTGCCCGCGTGGCAGCAGAAGCAGAAAAAACGCAGTTAATCGCATCTCTGCAACTACTTGCTGACCAGTTACAAGCAGCGCAAAAAATAGCCCGCATCGGCAATTGGGAATTCGATAGGGAGGCAGGAGTTATTACTTGGTCGGAAGAACTGTTTCGAGTTTATGGTCGAGAATTGAATCTGCCACCGACAATGGAAGAACTTTTAGAGCAAATTCATTCCGATGACAAAGAAAGGTTCGCAGAAGTTGTACAAAAAGCAGTGACTGAAGGAACAGCTTACGATATCGACCACCGCATCTATTTCCCATCAGGAGAAATTAGGCACGTTAACGCTAAAGGACAAGCTATTAAAAATGAGTTGGGTCAGGTGGTGCGGATGTTTGGCACGGCAATGGACATTACCCATCGCAAAAAAGCCGAAACTGCTTTGCAAGAAAGCGAACAGCGATTTCGAGCGGTATTTGAACAAGCGGCGATAGGCATTGTGAAAGTGTGGCCAGACGGTCACTTTTTGAATGCAAATCAAGGGTTTTGCAATATTGTCGGCTACTCAGAATTGGAGCTAAAATCGCGAAATGTTGGGGATATTTCTCACCCCGCAGATGTAGCAGCAGATGTCGAGTCGCGCGACAGACTGTTAGCTGGGGAAATTTTAAATTATTCCATTGAGAAACGCTTTATTCGCAAAGACGGTTCATTTGTTTGGACTAATATGACTGTATCTTTAGTGCAGGATGGGTTTGGGGAACCTAGCTATGTAATTGCTGTGATTGAAGATATTAGCTCTCGCAAACTTGCCGAGGCTATCTTGCGCCAGCAATTAAAGCGAGAACGGTTGGTGGTAGAGATGCTGGAACGCATTCGATCTTCTCTCAATTTAAAAGAAATCTTGACAAAAGCTGTTGCTGAAGTACGGCAATTTTTGCAAACAGACAGGACAATAATTTATCGCTTTAATCCCGATAGGAGCGGTTTTGTAACTGTCGAGTCGGTGGGCAAAAATTGGCAATCGATTCAGGGACTAACTATTAACGATCCCTGCTTTGAATACAGCTATGCTTCTGCTTACGAACACGGTCGCGCTGTACCTGTAGATGATATTTACAAAGCTGGTCTTTCCGAGTGCTACATTAATTTATTAAGTCAATTTCAGGTGCGAGCTAATTTGGTAGTGCCGATTTTGCAAGGCGAGAAGTTGTGGGGGCTATTGATTGCCCACGAGTGCGCGGGCCCCCGCCACTGGCTGGAAATTGAGGTTGAGTGTCTCAAACAAATTAGCGTGCAGTTGGCGATCGCGATCCAGCAATCAATGCTGTTTGAGCAAGCACAAAGTGAAATTGCCGATCGCAAACAAGCCGAGTCAGCTTTGCAGGAATCGGAAGCGCGAGAACGTTCAAAAGCGCTAGAGTTAGAAGCAGCTATTAACAAACTCCGAACGACTCAAGCTCAGCTCGTTCAAAATGAAAAAATGGTGAGTTTGGGTCAGTTAGTTGCTGGTGTTGCTCACGAAATTAATAACCCCGTTAGCTTTATTCACGGCAATCTCAGTCCGGCTCGCAATTACACTTTAGATTTGCTGGAATTGATTAAAGTTTACCAGCATTACTGTCCTCATCCTCCGGCCCAAGTCTTGGATAAAATTGATGAAATAGACTTGGATTATATTGTTGAGGATTTCCCGAAATTGTTTAACTCGATGCAAGTAGGAACCGAGCGAATTGTCGAGATTGTGAAATCGTTGCGTAATTTTTCCCGATTGGACGAGTCCGCAGGGAAGTCGGTTAACATTCACGAGGGAATTGATAGCACTTTGATGATTTTGCAAAATCGGTTAAAATCTCACAGCAGTCATGGAGAAATTCAGATAGTTAAAGACTACCAACTCTTGCCACAAATTGAATGTTTTCCTGGCGAGTTGAATCAGGTATTTATGAATATTTTGATTAATGCGATCGATGCTTTGGAAGAACGGGACAAGCAGCGTTCGATCGAGGAGTGCGATCGACATCCCAGCACGATCGCTATTCGCAGTTATCAGGTGGCTGCCGGCTTCGTAGCGGTATCGATTGCCGACAACGGGGGGGGGATACCGGAGTCAGTGCGATCGAGGCTGTTTGATCCCTTTTTCACGACTAAACCTGTCGGCAAGGGTACGGGTTTGGGATTGTCGATTTCTCACTCGATTATCGTCGATCGGCATGGCGGCCGATTGAGTTGTATTTCGACACCGGGAGAGGGAGCGGAGTTTTTGATTGAAATTCCAGTGCAGCCGAATTTAACTGGTAGGAATTCAAATTTGGGGCAATAAATTAGCAATTGGTAATTGGAAATTGGGAAGCGCAAATGGGTAATATCTCACATCTTGCACCATTCTCGCTTAACAGGCTTTTCGGCCTGTTCCACAAGAAAATTTACTCTTTGTGGAACAGGCCGAAAAGCCTGTTCCTAAACAAGTAATTGAGAATGGTGCAACATCTCAGTAATATCAAATACCGTAGAATCAGAATTATACCCTGAAAGCGAGCATTATTATTGCTCCGGCTCACTCGATCGCATCCCGCTCGCACTGCACTCGGAAAATTATTATTCCGATGCAAAGGTCAACAATATGAGTTATGAGTTGTGAGTGGTGAGTTAAAAATAAAACACGATTTTACTAATTACTAATTGCCTTCAACGTTTACATAAAAATCTGGGAAGATTCCGAGTTATTGCTAGCGTGACAAATGCGATTTTTGCCTTCGGTTTTGGCTTGAAAAAGGGCGCTGTCAGCGCTGCGAATTAGGGTGTTGGGAGATTCCTGGGCAGAAGGAATCGCTGTTGCAATGCCGCAACTGAGGGTAACGTAGGGGCCGATCGACGATCGCGCGTGGGGCAGTTTCAAGCTGGCGATGCCGTCGCAAATTTTCCGGGCGACAGCGTTTGCCCCTTGGGCGCTGGTGTTGGGCAGCACTAGGCCAAATTCTTCGCCACCGTAGCGGGCAGTCAAATCCCCAGGCCGATTGGTGGCGCTGGCGATCGCCCCGGCAATTTGGCGCAAACAATCGTCCCCGCCCAGGTGCCCATAAAACTCGTTGTAAAGTTTAAAAAAGTCGATGTCCAACATAATTAAAGAAAGCGGTAGCTCCTCTCTGGCCAATCTGCGCCACTCTAAGTTCAAAACGCGATCGAACTGGCGGCGATTGGCAATGCCAGTCAGTCCGTCAGTAGTTGCCAGTTGCTGCAATTTTTGATTGGCTATTGCTAGCTTGCGGTAAAGTTGAGATTGTTCGATCGCGATCGCTACTTGATTTGCCAAGTGCTGTAAAAAATCTATTTCCCACTGTTGCCATTCCCTGACACCACTGCAATTGTATGCTGTCAGCATTCCCCACAAACTATTGCCATTTTCTGCGATCGAATCCGGCAACTTCTTACCCTGCGCCTGCGGGTTGCCACTCGCCTGCGGCCAGATATAATTTTCCACTGCATCTTGATTTTTCTCGACTTCCCAAACAGTGGTTTCTTGTGTTTCTTTTGCCGTTTCCCAGTCGCCTGATTGCCAAATTGGCACGCTGATAACTGCTGCAATTTCACAATCGGCCAGCAATTCTTTGCAACTGCCAGCCAAGGGGGCAGTGCTGACATCTGCGATTGCTTGTACCGACTGGGATTCGACTAAAACAAAGCATGACACCGCCAAAGCAGCACTAATATTTTGGTTTTCAATATAACCTTCTGGCAAACCGTCACCTGCGACGATCGCACCTTTTTGCTCTTCCCCGTCCAATTGAGACACCCAATCCTGACAGCGATAAATTAAAACGCGGTCTGTTTGGAGAAATTGGCGCACTTCTGCAACGGTACTTTGGAGAATGCTTGCCGGATCTATTGACGATCGAATATGTTCGATCATTTTGCCCAACAGCCGCTGTCGCAGAGCCTGCTGCCGCAATTGTTCTTCGATTTGCTGGCGTTCGATGGCGTAATGGATTGCCCGCACCAGCAGAGTTCTGTGAAATCTTCCCTTTACCAAACAATCTTGAGCGCCCCAGCGCAATACCGACCGGGCCATATTTTCATCCTTGATATCTGTCAGCACCACAATTGGCAATGTGGGCCATCGCCCTTTCAAAACTGCGAGATCCTCGCTTCCCCTCAAGCTGTCTGACACTGACAAATCTAATAGTACGGCGTCAAACTTGTCTACTTCCAGACGCCCAACTCCTATCTCCAGAGACTTAACAGTTTGGAGAAGAAATAGAGACTCGCTGAATGACCCTAGAAGGTCTTCGATCATTGTGGGATCTCCGAGGTCATCCTCAACCAACAAAATTTTCAGACATTGGTGACGTGTTAACACAACTCTAGCGTTCGGAGCGGGTCGAAGGCAACTTTTTTGTTTTGAGAGCGATACTTGCGATCGGCAAATATTTCGGCTTATCAAATTCACTATACACTCAAACTATGGATTTAGCTTTCCATTAAAGTTTACATATCCGGCGGGAGTGAAACGATTTCAAACCAATACTCACATAAAGTCTTCATTACTTCAAGCAAGCCTTCAAAAGTTACTGGTTTGGATATAAAAGAATTGGCTCCCAAGCGGTAGCAAAGCAAAATATCTCCTCTGCGGTGGGAAGTTGTGAGCATTACAACCGGAATTTGTTGCAAATGGGGGTCAGATCTGATCAAACTTAGTGTTTCTCGCCCGTCCAGCCTCGGCATATTCAGATCCAAAAGGATCAAGTCTGGCTGATGCCAATTGCTGCTACCAAGATATTGACCGCGACGGTATAAGTAGTCTAGGACTTGTTCTCCATTTTCCACAAATTCGCTCGTAATTGCTAATCGAACTTCTCCCAGTGCTTCCTTCACCAAAAAGCGCGTATCCTCGTCATCGTTGGCTATTAAAAGAGTAAATTTTTTCTTTTTATAATTCACGGCTTTGCCTCACTCCGAACGTTTTTTGTGAGGTCGCTGGACTTTGAGCCGTGTCTGAGTACCTGCCAAGAATCTCTTGCCATCATCCGGTAAATCTGGCTGAGAACACTGAAATTGTGTTGCAATAATTTACAGTTTTTCTGCATTTGCAAAGGTTTGCGAATCATGATTGTTTCACTTGGCAGTCTGTCCGAGAACCTGCAAACTGCAAACACATCACAAATCCTTCTCCGCGAACTACTATGGAAACTACTGCATCCCAAAGCAAGATGCTCTGGATACAGTTGAAAAAAATTAACAAGTCTTGCGCGCACCGCTGATTTATAAGTTGTATAAGGATAGAGCTAATAAATTTATATTGATAGATTTATAGCTCGATGTCATCAGTGAATATGCTACACTTTATAAGCATTTTTGTAAAGAAAAGATAAAGATATTTAAAGCTTAAGTAAAGGACGGGTGACAATCAAGCAATTTGGTGACAAGCCCCCGGATTCATCCGTGGAGCGAGAAAAAAGCTCCGAATCCTCTTCACTTGCCCCCGGATTTATCAGTGGAGTCGCTTTCTTCAATTCTAAAATCTAAAATCTAAAATCTAAAATCTAAAATCTACAATCTAAAATCTACAATCTAAAATCTACAATCTACAATCTACAATCTACAATCTACAATCTACAATCTACAATCTACAATCTACAATCTACAATCTAAAACCTAAAATCTAAAATCTAAAACCTAAAATCTAAAATCTAAAATCGATTGACTTTACTTTGATATAGGAATAGAAAAATAAAAAGTCGAGCCTCGATTGGGTTCTGATTCTACCCACAGGCTGCCGCCATGCCGCTCGACAATTCTTTGACAAATCGCTAAACCGATACCAGTTCCCGAATACTGTTTTTGGGTGTGCAAGCGCTGAAAAATCTGAAAAATTCGCGGATGATACTGTGAGGCAATCCCAATACCATTATCCTGCACTGAAAACACCCAGCTATCCCCCTGATGCGAAGCGTCCACCTGCACCACCGGCGCCTCACTGCTGCGGTACTTAATGGCGTTACCAATTAAATTTTGAAACAGTTGCAGCAGTTGAAAAGAGTCAGCTTTTACCCTTGGCAAATTCCCCTTAGTAACTGAAGCTTGATTCTCGCGGATGGCCAAATGCAAATTAGCACAAGCATCCTCAAAAACCTGATTGCAATCTATGAGCTCAAAAGGTTTCTGACTGCGACCTACCCGCGAATACTCCAGCAAGTCATCAATCAGCGCCTGCATCCGATCGCAAGAATGAACAATATTGCGGATAAATTTATTCCCTTGGGCATCAAGTTGGTTGGGAAAGCGTTTTTCTAATAGTTGAGCGTAGCCAGCAATCGTGCTCAAAGGCGCTTGCAAATCATGAGAAGCCACATAAGCAAACTGTTCTAGTTCGGCATTAGAACGAGTTAATTCTTGAGCGTAGCGGGTTTGAGCGTCTAAACTCGCTTGCAGCATTTCTTGTACCAGCTTGCGTTCAGAAATATCCTCGATCGCACAAATCAAATACTGCAGCGTCCCCTTGACATCGCGCATTGCCGACACAGTAACATTTGCCCAGCGCACTGCCTCATCTTTGCATAGCAAACGCTTTTCCACAGAAAAAGTTTGAATCTTCCCAGATAACAGCGAGCGCAGGTATTCTCTGTCCGCTTTTCTATCATCCGGGTGAGTAATTGCCTCCCAATTTTGCTGTAACAATTCCGATTCTGCATAGCGGACAATTTGACAAAAGCCGGGATTTACCCGCATAAACTTACCGCAAAGCGCGGTTTTAGCTATGCCGACTGCTGCTTGCTCGAATATCGCCCGGAAGCGTTCTTCGCTGTCTCGTAGGGCAATTTCTGCTCGTTTACGCTCGGTAATGTTACGAAATGTTACTGCCAGACCATCGTTTAATTTTACCGCCACAATGTGCAGCCAAACAATTGTATCTCGCTCCTGTTCGTAATAAAATTCTTGGTCTACAGTTTCTCCTGTTTCTACTACAGAAACATACAAATCAAATAACCCGTTGTTGCTAACTTGGGAAACTTGGGGTAACAAATTCTTGCCAACTATGTCATTTAATAGCAAACCATAAAATTTTTCGGCGGCAGGGTTGATCAAGAGCCACTGGAAATCTACAATATTTCCCTCACTGTTGCGGACCGCAGAATAAGCCACCACACAGTCTAATGAACTATTTAATATGCTAGCAAGCAGCGACTGCGACTGTTGCAGTTGATAATTTTGTTCTTTTAATTGCTGTTGCAGCTTTTGCAAGCGGACTTGCTTGTCGATGCGCGCTAAAACTTCTTCTACTTGAAAGGGTTTAGTAATATAGTCGGCGCCTCCTACTCGAAAAGCTTGTAATTTATCGTTCATTTCATCTAATACGCTTAAAAAAATTACCGGAATTTGTTCAGTTTCCGGTGTCGCTTTCAGTCTCCGACAAACTTCATAACCGCTCATTTCCGGCATTCTAATGTCGAGCAAAATTAAATCCGGGCGATGGGCGATCGCCACATTCAACGCCAGTTGACCGGAAATAGCTCGGTAAACTAGATACCCCTGGGATGTTAGCAGTTTGGATAAGAACCGCAGATTGCTTGGTTGGTCATCAACCACCAATACTTTAATTTCGCTATTATCCATTTATTTTAAACTCGATCGAGTTAAATCCATTATCCTGTCGAGTCGGTAATCGGCAAGCAAATCTTTTAAAGCCTCAGCTAAAGTTGGATGACTTTCCCAGATGCGATCGACAAGTTGAATCGCCAGCTCTTCATTAACATCATTAGCTGCGTCATGGAGTTCCTTCACCCAGCTTTGAGGCATTTGAGCCAGCAGCCCTCCGAAAAATGAATCGGGTTTTTCGTTCACACAATAACGCCGTAAAGCCCTGACAGGGAGTCGGGGCAACTCTTGATAAAGATAGCGCACTCCCAAGTAGCAAGCCATCTTATCAAAAAGGATTTGTTCTTGAAAAGGTTTCCGCACAAAATCGTCGCAACCTGCGTCGAGAATTTCGCCTTTTTTTTCCTCAAAAGTGCTAGCAGTCAGAGCAATAATTACAGTTCGCCACTGAGTTTGTTTCTCTTTGGCTCTAATTTGTCGGACAGCTTCAAAACCGTCCATTACTGGCATTCGCGTATCCAGCCAAATTAAATGAGGCTGCCAACTTTCCCAAAGTTCAACCGCTTGGTAGCCATTTTCCGCTTCTCGGACTTCAAAACCAATTGGTTGCAACATTTTAACCAGCAGCAGCCGATTGTCTGGATTGTCGTCAACTGCTAAAATCCGATAAATCGGTTGATCTGCTTCTAGTCCGATCGCACGCTGAAATGTCGCCACGGTTATTTCCGACGAAATAGCGGCCAATACTCGGATATTAAATTTAAAACTGGTTCCCTCACCTAAAACACTTTTTACCCAAATATCCCCGCCCATTATCTGCACGTATTTTTTAGTAATTGTCAAACCCAATCCCGTACCATCAGCCGCTTTTCTCCCCGCTTGTGTTTGCACGAAAGCATCAAATAAAGTATCAATTTCTGCTGCTGCTATGCCAATTCCAGTGTCTTCAACTTCAAACAAAATTAACAATGGATCGACGAAGGTATAGTTAAGATGACTTTCCGATTCTGCCGGCTGTTGCTGGTTGCTTTCCACGCTCACGCGCAGCCAAATACGGCCCCCGTCGTGAGTAAATTTCATGGCATTTGCCAGCAGGTTAATTAAGCAAACGCGCAGCTTTTTTTCGTCAGTTTTTATATATTGGGGAACATTAGCCTCGACGGAAAATCTCAGTTGCATTTTTTTTGTTTCAGCTTTAATTTGAAACATTTCTTCGAGAGTGTCGAGGAGTTGATAAAGGTCAAAGCTGCGTTGATCTAAGCCAATTATCCCTGCTTCTATTTTCGACAAGTCTAAAACATCGTTAATTAGTTCCAGCAAATGTTGACCGCTGCGGTTAATAATTCGGAGATTTTCGAGATTTTCGTGGCTGAGCAAAGAGTCGCGGCTCATGACTTGGGTAAAACCCAGGATGGCGTTCAGGGGAGTCCGCAATTCGTGGCTCATGTTGGCAACGAATTGACTTTTTGCAAGCGAGGCAGCGGCCGCTGCTTCTTCAGCTTTTTTGCGTTCTATTATTTCTTCTTGCAGTTCTTTATTGCGATCGAGCAATTGTTTTTTCAGTCTTTGGATAGTCAGTTGGTGTTCGATTCGCGCTAAAACTTCTGCTACATGAAACGGTTTTGTGACATAATCAACCCCTCCCACTTGAAAGGCGGTTAGTTTGTCCAATACTTCATCTAAAGCGCTGATAAAAATAACTGGAATTTCGGATGTCTTCGGATCTTCCTTGAGCTGGGTGCAGACTTCGTAGCCGTCCATTTCCGGCATTTTGATGTCGAGCAAAATCAAATCGGGACAACCAGAGCGCGCGGCCCTGATTGCCATTTTGCCGTTAATTACGCCGCGGACTTTGTAGCCCCGATCGGACAGCGTTGCTGATAAAACTTGCAAATTTTCTGGAGTATCGTCAACAATTAATATGTTGCCTTTATTTTCTTCTATTTGATTTTTGATCATCGATCGCTATTTTTTGTTAATTTAAAAATTGTTGGAATTATCAAAAGTGGTTAAATAGTCATTATAGCACTCCCTCCTCAATCAACTCCTTTTATATTTACAGAACTTATCCTAGTTAAGATTTGAGATTTGAGATTTGAGATTAAAGAATTGGGAAGGACTGATGATTACCAGGGTGTGGAGCTTGGCTACAAGTAAATTAGTCTATAGCAGGCGAGTTTACAAATAGCCGATCGACCTACACGATCAATAATCCTGAACCTGCCCCTATTATCCCTTCTTCTTTCATCCTTCAACAATTTCTAAACTCCTCAATCAAATCGATAATCCGATCGCACCGGAAGTTATTCGCCAAATCGGCGATCGCGTTGCCGAAACTAGCATTAATAGGAGGAATCGACAACAACAGCCGAAAAATCTCCTCGTTATCAACCGCATCCGCCGCAGAATACAATTCATCAACCCATTCCGCAGGCATAGCTTCCAAAAATGAAGTATTCAGCGTAAAAGCCAAATCAGCCGTTTCAGTTGTCGTGGAAACCTCGCCGGACACCGCAGCATCAGAACTTAGCGAAGCTTCTCGATCGTAAACATAGCGGACTCCCAGATACTTAGCCATCTTTTCTAGAATCACTTGCTCCCGAAAAGGCTTCGCTACAAAATCATCGCAACCAGCAGACAAAATCAGCGATCGCTCCTCATCAAAAGCACTTGCAGTCAGAGCAATAATCACCGTTGCTTGACCTTTCAAATGCGCTTTAATCTGTTTAGTAGCTTCGTAACCGTCCATCACCGGCATCCGCATATCCATCCAAATCAAATGAGGTTCCCAACTCGACCACATTTCCACAGCTTGAACCCCATTTTCAGCTTCCTGCACCGCAAAGCCAAGGGATGTCAGCATTCTGACCAACAGCAAGCGGCTTTCCAGGCGATCGTCAACAGCTAAAATCCGGTATTCTGGCTGTCCGGGTTCCAGGCCCACCACTCGGCGAGCTGTTTGAGCCACCTGAATTTCCACTGCACTAGGGAGCGAAACTTTAACATCAAATCTAAAAATGCTGCCGCGACCGAGGGTGCTTGTTACCGTCATCTTCCCTCCCATTAACTTAACGAACTGCTGGCTGATTGGCAAGCCCAAACCGGTTCCTTCTTGAGCTTTTTTCCCGCTTTCTGTTTGCGCGAAAGGTTTAAACAAATTCTCCATTTCTTCCGCCGAAATTCCAGCACCAGTGTCTTCCACTTCAAATAGCAAACAGCAACTGTCAATTGGTTGAATCTCTCCCTCATTTTTAGTTTTTAACAACTCATGTTTGATTCTCAAGTTGACACCACCTTCTGCCGTGAACTTAATAGCATTTCCGACTACATTTATCAATACTTGTCGCAACTTGCTTTCGTCAGTTTCTATATATTGAGGGAGAGCTGGTGAACAATCAAAAATTAACTGCAACCCTTTTTTTTCGGCTTGCAGCTTCAGCATATTTTCAGTATTTTTTAGCATTTTGTGTAAGTCGAAGGTGCTATTATTAAGTGTCACCAGCCCGACTTCAATTTTTGACATTTGCAGAATATTGTTAATCAGAACAAGCAAATGTTCCCCGCTCTGGGTAATAATTCCTAAGTATTGCTGTTGGTCGGCATCGAGGTCTGGGTCGCGGGCAAGAAGTTGGCTGAAACCGAGAATTGCGTTGAGGGGAGTTCGCAATTCGTGGCTCATATTCGAGAGAAATTCGCTTTTTGCCCTGTTCGCTCTGTCGGCTTCTTCTTTGGCTTTTTGCAGGACTATTTCAGCTTGTTTGCGTTCGGTAATATCGCTAGCAGTGCCTGTTGTGCCGATGATGTTTCCTTCAGCGTCCATGCGCGCGATCGCCTTGGTATTTACATCAATCTTTCTACCGTCTTTTCCTAATACTATATTTTCGTACTGAAACACAGTTTTTCCCGTCAGCAAGCGCTGCTGAAGTTCCCATTTCCAGTCTATTTCTCCTGGGGCTAAGAAATCGCTAAAAGAACAGCCGAGCATTTCTTCAGGCTCGTAACCGTATATTTGTTTAACTGCTTGGTTGACAAAAGTAATGTGTCCTTGAGCATTGCAAGACCAGATAATATCTTGGGAAGTCTCAACTAAATGACGGTATTTTTCTTCGCTCTCTGCAAGGGCTATTTCTGCTAGCTTGCGTGGAGTAATGTCCATCAAAGTTGTGAATAGTTTTGTCACTTGCCCTTGTTGGTTGACAACTACTTCTCCTCTGGCTTCGATGTAGCGGATGAAGCCGGCTTCACTTATTTGTGACGGAGAATTATCCGCAACAATTTTCTGTTCCGGGCGCAGAATTCGATATTCCAAAGTGTAAGATTGCCCGCTAGCAATAGCAGTGTCGATCGTTGTTTGCCACTTTTGTCGATCGTCGGGATGCACGTATTGCAAAAACTCAGTTAGTGTTGGCGCAGGCTGGGTTGGAGCGATCCCAAAAATCCGAGATAATTCTTCCGACCAAGTAGTTGTGTTGGCCGATAAATCGCATTCCCAATTACCGACACGGGCGATTCTTTGCGCTGCTGCTAAAGAAGCCGCTATAGCTCGGAGTTTTTCTTCCGCTAATTTGCGATCGCTAATATCTTGAATCACAGAAATTACGCAGGTTTCCCCATGAATTTCAATGATTTCTGCTGACAGCAGCCCCGTTCTAACTTCCCCTGTTTTAGTGCGAAAATTAAATTCATAATTCAGAATAATTTGTTTTTCATCTAACAGTTTAAACAACTCGGCGCGGGCTTGTATATTTTCCCAAAGATTCAACTCAAGCGCCGTGCGATCGAGGATTTCTACGGCTGAATAACCGATTGTCTGGCAAAAAGCCTCATTAATTTCTAAATAACGACCGTCATTAAATCTGGTAATAGCAATCGGGTTGGGAGAAGAACGAAAAGCTTTAGCAAACTTTTCCTCAGACAATCGCAGTTGTGCAGTCCGCTCCTCGACTAAAGTTTCCAGTTCTTGATTTAGCTTTTGGAGCTGAGCATTTTGTTGCGCTAATTGCTTCTCCCTAAAATAGCTGTTAATCGCTTCTTTTACCGTCAACTTCAAATCTTCCGACTGCCAAGGTTTCGATATGTAGCGGTACAATTTAGCATATTTAATAGTATTCGCCACGGCTTCTAAGTCTGCTTGCCCCGTCAGCATGATTTTGATAGTTTTTGGCGAAATTATGTGAATCTGCTTCAGCAATTCGTCCCCTTTGATATTCGGCATCAGATAGTCGGAAATCACTGCAACGATTTCGCAACCCTCTGCCAGTAATTCCTCGATTAACTCTAAAGCATCTTCGCCACCTTCAGCGGTTTCTAATAAGTGTTCTTCCCCCAGGGTTTTTTTTAACTCAATTTTCAAACTTTCAAGAATTATCGGTTCGTCATCCACACAAATAATCACAGGTTTATTGTTCATATTTTTGTCAAACCAGATTTTATTGTTTCTACTAATTCTTTGCGCTCCCACGGCTTGTACAAACAACGGTGCAAGTTTGCTTGCTCTTTCACCCGTGATATTGCTACTTCGTCTGCTTGCCCGGTCAGCATAACTTTCACAATTTTAGGATATTTTTGGTGAACCATAATCAAAAAATCATCTCCTTTAATCCCTGGCATTAACCAGTCAGATACTATGACTAAAATATCACTTTCATCTTCTTTTTGAATTTCCTCCATAATTTCCAGAGCTTCATCTGCATTTTCTGCTACTTCATAGAGGTAAGCATCCCCAAATTCTTTTTTAAGTTGAATTTTCAAACTATTTAAGACCACAACTTCATCGTCAACGCACAAAATTACTGGTTTAGACATAAAACTTTACTTCTATTAAAATTGTAAAATTGGGTAATTTCCCGGTTTTTTTTATTGCTATCAAGGGATTCCTATGGGCAAGGATATAGTAAATTTTGTTTGACCAGGCACGCTTTCTACTTGCAGTCCACCTTGATGTTTCTCCAGAATTTTTTGAACTATATCTAACCCCAAACCACTGCCTTCCCCTGGAGGTTTAGTTGTAAAAAACGGCTCAAAAATTCTCGGCATAATTTCTGGGGGAATGCCAGGGCCACTGTCGGTAATACTGACTGATATTGCATTCGCTTGGTGTTTGACATCAATTTTTAACACGCCTTTGTTACCCATCGCTTGTAAAGCATTGTGAACTAAATTTGTCCAAACTTGACTGAGTTCATCAGGATAGCATAGCACAGAGGGCAAATTAGTACCATAGTTTCTGACTACTTCCACACCGTGTTTGATTTGGTAGTGGTAAAGCGTTAAAACAGTATCAATACCGTCGGTAATATTAGCGATAACTTTGGAACCCGACTGGTCGTAACGAGAGTAGCTTTTTAAAGCAAAAACGATTTTTGCTGCCCTATCCGTGGCAGTAGCAATATTTTTGGTGCTTTTTTGTACCGTAGCAAATTGGTAGGCGATTTGTACAATGTTTCGACTTTGGCTGTCTTTCAACAAAGGTAAAAAAGGTTCTACATTATTGCCGATACCGATATCTAATAAAGTACAGGCAAGACTAGCGGCGTCGCCAATGTTTTCTGATTCTAATTGCCCTTGCAAAAGTTTTTTTAACTGACGTTTTTCTTTACTAGATAATGTATCTGTTTCTTGGCTGGACTTGTGTAGTAAAGCAAAGAAATCCTGTCGCCTTTCCGGGGATAGTTGTTGAAAAAATATCGGCAACTGCTGCAACTGTTCCGTCCAGAAGTCGGCGATGTTCTGCACAGAAGAGCGAATCGCCCCTAAAGGAGAATTGATTTCATGAGCAACTCCGGCAATTAACTGTCCGAGGGCTGCCATTTTTTCTGATTGAATAAGTTCTTTTTGAGTCCGCTTCAGTTCTTCTAAGGTATGAGATAACTCTGCATTTTTTTGGCACAGCGCTGACTCGGCTATTTTGCGGGCGTTAATGTTGCGGGCAACCCAAATAACGGCATCTTTTGAGAACAGAGAAATGCAGGCAGAAAACCAAATTGCGCGATCGCAAAATGTTAAGCTGTAGTCAAAATTGATAGGTTGTTGTGTTTCTAAGACTTGCTGGACTAAGACCCACCAATCATCCGGGTTGTCATCGTCAAGAAAATGTTCTATAGTCAAGCTGACTATATCGAAATCAGACTCAGAAATCGCTGCCACATTCGTTGGCAAAATTTCAATGTTCCGCTGACTATCTAGCACGAGAACGATGTCGGTCATCGCTTCAAAAACGGCGCGTACTTTCCTTTCAGAAAAGTGCAATTTTTCTTCGAGCAATTTTCTACCGCTAATTTGTTGCTGCAATTCTTCGTTACTGGCTGCTAGTTGAACTGTGCGATCTAGAACCCGCTGTTCGAGTTCGGTGTTGAGGCGGCGAACTTCAGATTCAGCGGTGGTGCGGTCTTGTATTTCCTTTTTTAACTGACTGTTGGCATTAATTAATTCTAAAGTTCGCTGTTTGATTTGTTCTTCCAAATTATCATTTAAGAGTCGCAATTTTTCCTCGACTTCAGTTCTCCGCAACGCTTCTTTTTGCAATTCTTCGTTCATTTTGTTCAACTCCTGAATTTTGTCGGCGACTGTTTCCTGCAAAAGCTCGACATTTGCGTGCATTTCTACCGGATCTAAGGCCTGCAGCAGGCTAATTTCAGTCACAATTCCGGCTAAATATCCTTCCTCGTCCACCACCACCAAGCGCCGGATGCCGTGCTGCTGCATTAACTGGTGAGCCTGCCACAAGGTGGCTTTTACCTGCAACGGTATCAGCGGAAAACTCATCGCGGCGGTGACGGGAGTACGTGCGAAATCTAGCCCCGAAGCTTGGAATTTAACAATATCGCGTTCTGTAATTATGCCCACAGGTTTCTGATTTTTGTTGTCGCTGTCAGTGCAAATGACTATGCAGCTTTTTCGCTGGGTTCTCATCTGTTTTACGACTTCTAAAACTGAAGCGCTGCTTGAGGTAACTATTACTTGTGTGGTCATAATTTCTTCGGCGCGCCACATTTTTAGCAAGTCGGCCGGTTTGAGGATTTGACGGATGCTTTCGCAGGTGATAGCGCCTAGCAACTTGCCACCTTCGTCTAGGAGGGGTAAATGACGGATTCTTTTCGATCGCAATATGCTCAATACTTTGAAGATATTTCCCCCTTGATCGAGGTTCAGGGCGATCGGGTTTTCAGTCATCACCTCAGAAATTGCCACCCCTGCTAGCGGTATTTCGCTAGCAGTTATTTTCACAACATCACGTTCTGTAAAAATTCCGAGCAATTGCTGCTCAAACGCGATTAAAATACAACTGGCACTCGCCTGAGTCATGGCAGCAATTGCGACTTTCAAGGGTGTGTCTGGAGGCAGCACCGGCGGTTTGGGGTCGATCGCCTGTTCTAGCAAGCTTTGAGTATCAGAAACTGTTGTTGACATGGGCAAATCAAGGGGGATAGATGCAGGGGGAACCGCCACTTAATACCATTTTAGATTTCAGATTTTACAGTCGCGGTATCCTCACAGCAATAGAGAATTGACATCGGTCTAAAGTTGCATTTTAGTCCCGCATTGGTATGATTTTTAGTGCGATCGCGCTAAACGGCGATATGAATTGGCACGATACACGTCCTTTGGCCGATAACTGATGTTACTTCTATTTGAGCCAAATGTTTTTCCACACTTTTTTTAACAATCTCCAGTCCCAACCCGCTGCCTTCGTAGGCGGGTTTTGTGGTAAACAACGGATCACATATTCGTGGCAAAATTACCAAGTAATTCAGTTGCCACTGACGAGCAGGCTCGGATTTTCTTCTCTCACCTCTAATTTTAAAATTAGGCAATTATCTATCGCTTGTAAACCATTGTGCATCATATTTAGGAAAACTTGTTTTAGTTCGTCTGGATTACACAACTATTTAGGCAGTGTAGCTTAAGATTCTCTGACAATTTCTACTCGGTGTTGTAGTCTTTTAATCAAAAACTAATGGATTTTTAAGGGGTTATTAATAGTAGCAATTACTTTTCTACCATACAGTTATATCGAGAATATTTTTGAAATTAAAAATTACTTTTGTGGCTCTCTGTGTACCAGATGATCTTCTTGGCAAGCTGTGAATAAATGGCAGAGACTATCTGACTGACTCAGCAAGTTAAGCTAATCCGCATTTAAATTGCATAGTAAAATAAATTTTTCCTCTTGTGGGGAGTAGGGGTTGGGCATCCTGCCCGCCCTCAACATACAAATTAAATGCACAACAGCTTAAGCACCCTTTGATGAAATATGTAATTGCAGTGCAAATTTATGGATTCCTTATGTTGAGCAAGCCGGATGCTCGATTCAGAAATTTCGTGTTTTATTTTTGTAAGTTCTTGCCCTGAAAAATAGGAATATTGCGAGTTTTTGCACAATAACCGACAACTTCAAACTCAGCGTTTTTGACAATAATTTAATAGCTTTCTCGGAACATTGGCAGAGTTTCCCTGACATGAAACTTGTCGTGACCGATACAAGCTGCTACTAAATATAATATCCTGCCTCAGAGGCTGTTGGCATTGAACATCGATAACTATAGCTATGTGTTGCAGGAACTAGCAGCCCAGAAAATCAGGGTGTCCGCAATTGTAAATAATAACCCTGCCTTTGCGCGCAAGCATTCAAGGCAGGGTTATTATTGAGTATTCCGAATTCTCAAGGGTGAAGCGAGGGCGCTGCTGCCGACTTCGGCTGCCCAGCAGTGCACTACTCGCCCAATCGAGTTATTTTAGCGCTGCGTTGGGCCAACATCAGCACTACATAAATAGTCATTACATAGCCGGCGGCCAGAATGGGAATAATTAGAGGAATATCGCGATAAATCATAATTAGAACCAAAAGTCAAGGACGAGGAGGAGCAGGACAAGTTCAAGACCTACTACATTAAGTCAGCACGCAAGACCATGCCTTGGTTCTGAAGGCTGTTTTTCCATATCAAGCCTGCGGGAACATTTAGGCGTTCCCGGTCATCAACAATGATTTACTGCTTTACAGATGCTTAAACAGCCTAAAACCATCCACTTTAGCTGCTTTGAGCTACCGTGCACATAAGATGCGCTACTCTTAACTTCTGAAAACTTTTAGCCGCGAGGAACTAAAAATCTGTACCAGAAATTTTGGCTGCGATCGACTAACAAGGCTGGCTCTACGAAACTTTTACAGGCACCTAATAGCTACCTGCCCGTCTGGCTGTACTTAATGTATAGAATTGTTTAAATCCTTAATACCCATAATAACACAGGGTTTCTGGGATTTAGAGAATTTTTGGCAAGGTCCTTAACAATTCGATACAATAGGGGCAACCCCTCTGGCAGCCGGCTACTCGCCTCTGCCAGGCGGGTGACTCCCATCGGGTGGTAGATGACAAATAACTGCAGATATCCTAGATTTTTCTTTTCTATTGCAGAGAATTACCTTAAAATAAAGATATGATATGTAAAATTTTGTTACTTTACGGCTTGAGTCGGCGTATCCATGATCTCTAGCACTCTCCTATTTTCCTCGGTTGAAGAAGACCTGCGACTGTTGACAGAAAACTTAAAACAGTTAGTGGGTGCCCGTCATCCCATCTTGTACGCGGCTGCAGAATACTTATTCGGCACAAAGGGAAAACGAGTGAGACCCGCGATCGTTCTGTTGATGGCCAAGGCGACTATGCCCGATCGGGAAATCACAGAAAAACACCGCCGCCTCGCTGAAATCACAGAAATGATCCACACAGCTAGTCTCGTGCACGACGACGTGGTGGACGAGTCGGATCTGCGGCGGGGAGTGCCGACGGTTCACAGTCGGTTTAACAACCGAGTGGCAGTTTTGGCGGGAGACTTTCTGTTTGCTCAATCTTCCTGGCATTTGGCAAATCTCGACAACCTGCCAGTAGTCAAACTGCTTTCAGAAGTGATTATGGATTTAGCTGAGGGGGAAATTCAACAGGGACTAAATGGATTTGACACCAGCTTGTCGATCGAAGCGTACCTCGAAAAAAGTTATTACAAAACAGCGTCTTTAATTGCCAACAGTTCCAAAGCAGCGGGCTGTTTGAGCGAGGTTTCAGCGGAAATAGCAGACGATTTGTACAACTACGGTCGCAACATTGGTTTGGCATTCCAAATAGTAGATGATATATTAGATTTCACCGCTTCAACGGAAACTTTGGGGAAACCCGCAGGCTCGGATCTCAGAAGCGGTAATCTGACAGCACCCGCACTATTTGCCCTAGAAGAAAAACCTTACTTGGAAGTTCTCATAGAACGGGAATTTGCCCAAGAAGGAGATATAGAGCAGGCCCTGGCACTGGTAGAAGATTCTAGAGGCATAGAGCGATCGCGAGAACTAGCCACAAACCACGCACAGAAAGCCGTCGAATACTTAGCTGCGCTGCCCCATTCAGAGTCCCGCCAAGCTTTGATTGATTTGGCTGAATACGTTTTGAGTAGACTTTATTAGAGGTTAAAAAGTTACACTTTATTGGTAATGGGGAATTGGTAATGGGGAATTCCCAATGCCTAATGCCCTGTTACCAATTAATAGAAAATTGATTTGTTTAGGCAAGATCCGGCGGTGGAGCCGATCGATACTGTTGCAAGTAAACGTTAATTAAACTCTGTACTTGCTCGCGAGGGATTTCCGTCCCGACTTCCTGATTTCCGGGACTTTCAAAAAAAACAATGCTGTCAAGACCTTCGAGAGCTATCATCTGAAATAAAATGTGAGTGACAGGCAAAAGCACCGGTCTGAGGCGATCGCCCCCAGCAGCCGCAGCCTGCGACGCATCTTTAATACTGCTCCAAGCATAAATCACCCTCTTCTCCCGTCCCGGTTGCTTGAGATTGCTCAAAACCACGATCGCCCAACTTTGGTCTACCGCTTGCAGGATCGAGTATTCAAGGTGCTGTAGCTGTTGGGCAATTAACACCAGGGCCGGGGCGATCGCCTTTAAGATTTGTGGCGTCGAACCGTCGGGCGGAGCTTTTTCGATCAATGCTTGAATCTGTTGGTCTAAATCCATCAGTCAGTTCTTTGATATCTAAAATTAAAAATTTCAGGTTAGCAGGTTCGCATCCAAGTATATATTACCCCTTGGAGTTTAGCTAGTCAGACGGGAATCCCCACACTATATCGCTTCGATTAGTGTGGGATGACTCCTCGCGTGAATCGAGGATTCCACATTTTCATGGTAATTAGCTCAGCAACAAAAGATTTAATCGATCAAGTTCTTTTGGAGAAGATTTCTTGGGCTGGTATAGCTAGAAGCACGGGTGTTTCTCAAAAATGGTTACAGGATTACGTAAATAATAAATATGCCTCACTCCAACGCAGAGTAAAGGTTAAACCTAAAAAAAGTCAGATTGAATGTTGAATGTGATGAACTGTGCCCATTTGTAGATTACCAAGAAAATAAGCAATGGGTGTGGCGCCGCAATGGATAGAGAGACCAGAGAAATTATTGGTCTTTATATTGGTGATCGTAGCGAAGAAGGAGCCAAACAATTATGGAATTCTCTACCTTCTGTATATCGACAATGTGCTGTTTGCTATACAGATTTTTGGGCTGCATATGCTTGTATTTTTCCTTCGCTACGCCCTCAGCCAGTTGGGAAAGACAGTGGAAAAACTAATCACATTGAAAGATTTAATAATACTTTGCGCCAACGTGTTTTTCGGATCGTAAGAAAAACTCTTTCATTTTCTAAAAAATTAGAAAACCATATTGGTGCTATTTGGTATTTTATCCATCATTACAACTATGTTTTTAGCCAATAAATATCTAATCACTACATATTTATTACTACCCCGCAGCTAAACAGTTGCCATCAATGATTCTGATTTGATAATGAGCTAGTAACTTTGGTGGACTATCTCCCAGAAATTGCATCACATCAGTCATAGAGGCAGCAGTTTCTCCTAAATACTGCAAGATGGGGTGAGCCAATAGCTTGTATGCTAGTCCTACAAGGTTTCAACCATTATAGCTGGTAAAAGTATAGTCATTTATAGACATGAGAGGCTTCAAGTCCCTCTCCCTTTGCTTTTACTTTAAGCGGATTGACCCGCCTTGGCTGAACTACGCAGCTCCCTATCCCATCGCTGAACGCATTTGGGATTGCTTTTCTGAGAATATTGTAACCGCCGTTCACGTCAGAATTGATCAACTGACCAGTCGATGTTTTGTACAAACCTCGCTTAATCCGTTTTCCGGTAAAGACAGGTTCTGTTTCTGTCTTCCCATAAACAGGAATTGAATCTAATCCTAAAAAATTCGCTCTGGATGTGTATGATTCCTCCTGCACAATTACCTTAATTCCAACTAGAAAAGCTTTGTACTCCAACATCTCAATTAATCGAGCGTGAGGAATACTGACAAAGTTTTGGTTAGTCTGCTTTCCGAAATTGATATCGGTTTTCCACTGTACATTCTTACCGATTACTAGCGTCCCAATTTTTTGCGCGACCAAGACATCGACAATCCTGCGACTTGCTTGATGCAAGTAATTGTCTACTTTTTGATGGCGGCAGCGAGTTAATCGCTGAATACGAGGTGAAGTTTTGCGGTTCCCTTTCAATTGTGATTGCAGTTTTGAAGAACGCTTATTATAGAACTGGTTGATCGATTTCAATGGTCGCCCGTTAATCAACAGCGGAATAAAACCCGGTCGATTTGAAGTTAGCGCCGCTAAATTATTCAGTCCTAAATCAATACTGGCTGCAAAGTCATTCTCTTGGGGGGCGGACTCCGGCTCGTCATAAATTACCTCCACTACATAAGAATCACATTTCGGAACCAACCTAACTTGACAAATCCGGTTAGGGTTGACTTTAGTCTTAATTGAGAATTCAGTACCGGAAAGTTTGATAATTCCGCTTCTCAACTGCTTACTGCTAATCGCCTGAATCGTATATACAAGAAGGTTTCGACCCTTAAGTTTATCTTTGTACTTTGGTAGTTTTGGCCGACCAGTGAATTTAGAAGAGTCGGCTTTGTAGGCTTGAGCGGCTTCAAAAAATGACTTCCAATTCTTATCTAGCACCATCAATATTTGCTGACTTACTTTGGCGGGCAAAGCCTTATATGCCTCGTGAAACTTCATCAATCGATTCATCTCGTTGTAACCGACATAGCCCCATCCATAAATAAAGTTCTGGCGAATGACATAATTAGCAGCATTGTACAGATTTTTGGATTTGAAAGCTAGTTGGTCAATAAGAGCGAAACGAGATTCTGTTGATTTGATGATATGCCTTTCTGTTAGCTGCATTCAGTGCCTCCATCTTTCAACTCGGCAATTATCTTTTCCGTTTTTTTGCTAGCGCGTCGCTGTCCGTAAAGTCGAGCAGCAAAGCTAGTAACTATAGCCACTAAGTCTTGCATTAACTCATCTTTTCCATTTTCTGCTAAGTTGACTATTTCCAACTTAACTCCCAACCTTAGTAGTAGAACGTCTAGATAATTTGTGCCAAAGCGAGCCAAACGGTCTTTGTGTTCAACTAATAAAATGTCGTAATCATCTTGTTGCAGTAGGGACTCTAACTGTTTTCGGTGGTCGTTCAATCCGCTGCCAATTTCTTTGACATTTTTAACAATTTGATAGCCGTTAGCAATGGCGTACTCGGTTAACCTCTCCGATTGACGGTTGAGGTTATCTTTGTTTTCCGAAGATGAGACTCGACTGTAAATAGCGACTCGATTCTTCTTGACCTGGTTTGATGGCGATCGTGGCAAGTAGTCAACTATAATCAGACCGCTTTCCGTCTGCCGTGCCGGATGTGGCAGTTTGTTTGCCTTCCACGCCTAGCCACGCGGTTGTGTAACTTATGCCTATTGCTTTGGCGTAGTCAGGTAGTTTCATGTTGACCTCCTGACTACATAATACCATCATCGCTTACCACTGCTTATAAGCTTAACGAAGTTTTGCAATACCGATACCCGCAAGTCGAAGAGAACGGCAACAGTCGCCGATCTAAGTTTATTCGTAAGGTTGCCAAGCTTGTCGCCAGCGACCGTTGCCGTTCAAGATTCACCAAGAATGCCTGAATAAAGAACACCTTGACAGGGCTACCCCGCTTTAGCCTATTGGTTGCCACCCGGTAAACTAGGGGATATGCTTTCACTCCTGCACTTGGAGGGAAGGAGTTACCGCATGGCGGTTCACCTTCAAATGTAACCAGTTGTCACCAGTCTCATCAACTGGGCTAACCGTCTCGCAAGCTTTTTAACTTACTTTAGGTTAAACGAATCGCACACTCCGATCAGTGCCGGGTTGTTGACTGCTTACTTGAGGCATGACCGGACTTCAAATGAAGTTTTTTACGTGGGAGTAGCGGGTGTGAATCCGCTAGGGAAGTGGGCTTCCCATACTAAACAACCTTATCAGGTCGCACTCGGCTAAACGAATCGCACCCGAAACAATATAATTACACAATCGCAGCCGCTTTCATCGCGAAAATGCGATCGATCGCATCTTCAACAACCTTATCAGGCGTAGAAGCACCCGAAGTCACGCCCACTACAATTTTACCATCCGGTAGCCAACCTTCAGTTACGACCAAATCTCCCCCCAAAGGCTTGTGTTCGATCCGATTTCCCGGTAAAATGCGCTCCGCACAATCAATGTGAAAAGAAGGAACAGTTTTGTCGATCGCAATTTCCTGTAAATGCGTAGTATTAGAAGAATTAAAACCCCCAATCACCAGCATCAAATCCAACTTTTCCTCAACCAAACTCAACATAGCATCTTGCCGTTCCTGAGTCGCATCGCAGATAGTATTAAAACTCAGAAAATGCTCGCTCAAATTCTCCGGCCCGAACTTCCGCATCATTGTTTTTTCAAACAACTTGCCAATATTCTCTGTCTCAGTTTTGAGCATAGTAGTTTGGTTAGCAATTCCCACCCTTTCTAAATCCAGATCCGGGTCAAAACCAGCAGAATAAGCCTTACTAAACTTAGTAAGAAACTCAGCGCGATCGCCCCCATGCAAAATATAATTGCTGACATATTCAGCTTCTTGCCAATTCAGCACAATCAAATACTTATCAGCAAAAGAACTCGTAGCAACAGTTTCCTCATGCTTATACTGACCGTGAATAATCGAAGTGTAATCCTTTTTTTTGTGCTTTTCAACAGTATTCCAAACCTTAGAAACCCAAGGACAAGTAGTATCAACAATCTTGCAGCCATTATCATTAAGCAACTGCATTTCTTGGACACTGGCTCCAAAAGCAGGTAAAATTACCACATCGCCCCTATCGACAACCGAAAAATCTTTCTGCCCGTTCTCAACAGCAATAAAATCAACTTCCATCTCCCGGAGATGCTGATTGACAGACGGATTATGAATAATCTCATTAGTAATCCAAATCCGTTCGGTTGGGAAATGCTGGCGAGTCTCGTAAGCAATAGCTACAGCGCGTTCCACCCCCCAGCAAAAGCCAAAAGCCTCAGCTAGCCGGATCGTGACTGCCCCACGTTCCAGTCTGTAATTATTGTCGCGAATTTGCTGGATCAGACTGCTTTGATAAGCCGTCTGCATTACCCCAGCTACCTCAGCTTCGTGTCCGAAACCCTTGCGGTGGTAGTTTTCCGACTGTTGGAGCGATCGTTTAAAAGCTTTAGTATCCATGTGGTATTGAGTTGAAATCTAGGTTAATTACCTTTGATTTTAGAATGCCTGGGGTGCGATCGGACTTATTGGCTCAGTAGCAGACAGGGGATATGCTATTTATACGATCGACACATTGAATTGAGAGCCAAGAAAGAATGAACGCGCCTTCGCGACTCGTTAAAAAAAACTTAAAAAAAAGCGTAGAGACCCAGATACCTGCATCTCTACACGATCGAACTTATTCAAATAATCAGCTTCAAATCTTCTTCGGCGCAAAAGGAGAACTCGATTCAAACGAACTGAAACCGCCGCCAAAATCCTCACCGTAAGCTTCTTCCCCGTGCAAGTCAATATCCAAACCTTTGTCTTCAGCAGATGACGGCACTCGCAGTTCCATAAACTGTTCCAAAATTTTCAGGATCACAAAAGTGCCGACACCCGCAAACACGTAAGTAGCTAGAACGCCTATCAACTGGGTGCCGATTTGCCCCGGATTCCCGGCAAACAGCCCGTCATTTCCGGCAAAGTTAACCGCTTTAGTGGCAAATACGCCCGTCAGAATCACGCCCACAGTTCCGCCGACGCCGTGAAGCGGGTAGGTATCCAAAGAGTCATCAAATCCAAGCTTAGCGCGCCAGCTAATGGCAAAGAAGCAACAAACCGAAGTGATCGATCCGATCAAAAGCGCTCCTACTGGCAGCACGAATCCAGCGGCAGGTGTGATGCCCACCAATCCCGCGAGGAAACCGCTAGCAATTCCCACTGCTGTCGGTTTGCCTCTGAGCACCCATTCGACAATTGTCCAAGTTAAACCGCCGACTGCTGCAGAAATCATGGTGGTGACAAAAGCCACTGTTGCTAAAGAACCAGCTCCCAAAGCGCTACCGCCGTTGAAGCCAAACCAGCCAAACCACAGCATCCCAATTCCCAACAAGACGTAGGGTACGTTGTGGGGGGTGTGGGGTTTCTTCAAGTGGTCTTTGCGGGGCCCGATTACCCAAGCTGCGACAACTGCAGAAACACCGCAACTGATGTGCACGACTGTGCCGCCGGCAAAGTCTAAAACTCCGATCGCCTCCAGCCAGCCTCTACCCCAAACCCAGTGAGCTAAAGGAGAGTAGATAAAGGTAGACCACAGCAGCACGAACCAGAAATAGGTTTTAAATGTTACCCGTTCGACGATCGCCCCGGAAATCAAGGCTGGAGTTATGATGGCGAACATCATCTGGTACACCATGAAGACTTGGTGGGGTATTCTCGGTGCATAGCCGATCGGATCTGGTGTGTCCGCCGTGACGTTGTTCAAGAACATCCAGTCGAAGCCGCCGATGAAGCTTTCGATCCCTTGCCCAAACCCTTTAGGATTTAGGTTGCTGGCGGTGACATCAAAGGCCAAACTGTAGCCCCACAGCGTCCATGTGACGCCGATCAGTCCCATCATGATTAAGCTCATCATCATGGTGTTGAGGACGTTGCGCGATCGCACCAGTCCCCCGTAGAAAAACGCCAGCCCTGGTGTCATCAGCAATACCAGTGCTGATGACACCAACATCCAGGCCGTATCGCCGGTGTCGATCGGATTTGGCACCACCGCAGCAGTACCAGCAGCATCTTGAGCTAAGGCATTGTCCGTTAGCGGTACGCTTAACAGCCACAGCGCGATGATGCCGATCGTTAAACTTTTTTTGATCACGTTAGTTGTACCTTCTCATACTCAGCAATTTTCCGGGAAGACCCAGCCGATTTTAGATGCGAGGATTTTAGATGCAATAGTTATTTGGTTTTAAGTCCGTGTTTTAGCGGAACAAATCTTCAATAGATAATTCCCCAATCCTCAACCTCCCGACTTCGTATAGCCGGACTCATCTAAATTCGTCAACTATCAATCCAATGGTCTGTGCCTTTTGGATTCCACCATTTGTACAAACAGTTATTCTGTATCACCCTATACTAAATAGCTAACTATCATATTTCTTAATGTATCAGTCGCTACTTGACATAGCCAGTGACAACAGAGTAATCGGAGAGGGGGTGTCGAGGAGAAGGCGGGAGTTTTGAATTGGGGAGAGTGGGAGGAGTAGAGGGGGAGAGTTAGGGAGAATGTTACTTTATCCTTCCCCCCGAATTTATCCGTGGGGTCAATGCTTCAATTCTTTAATCTAAAATCTAAAATCTAAAATCTAAAGTCGATTGACTCATGACTCATTTTTCAACTGCATCTGATCGAATAGTTGTAGGGCCGATCGCCAAACCAGATAACCTTGATCGTTAAGGTGCAAGCCGTCTGTGCTGAGTTCAGTTGGCAAATTGCCGTCTGCATCCGCAAACAGTGGGTGCAAATCCAGATACAAAACATTTTCCGAACTAGCAATTTCTTTCAGCCGTCGATTTATTGCCCGAATCCGACTGTTAGGAATCGCCAACAGCCGATCGCGATTTTCCCAAGTAGCTTGTTCCCCGCTGTGGGGCAAAATCGACTGCACCACAACTTGTGCTTTGGGGTGCGCCCACCGCAAATCGCGAATAATCTGCCGCTGGTTGTCCAAAATCCCTTCGTCGCTCGCCCCCCGCAACAAATCGTTAATCCCAATCATCACAAACACTGTATCCGGCGCAGTGCGATCGAACAACTGCAACCGCTTCAGCAAACCCAGGGAAGTCTCCCCCGAAATCCCTTGATTCAGCCAAATTCGATCGACTGGTAACAGCTTGGTCGGAAACCACATACTGAGAGAATCCCCAGCCAAAACACTCAATCTTGAGGGTCGATTCGCCGCCACCGCCTCAGCTTCGCGACCCAACTGCGTCACCCACTGCTGGTAAGTCCATTTATGTCGCGGCCCGGGAACGGGCACGTCTAGCACTGCCTTTGTAGAGATCGCCGGTTGGCCAATTTGTTCCTGGGCCGCTTCTGCCGTCACCGCATCATTCGCCTGGAACCTTTCTGTCAAGTTGTTTCCCTGCAGCAGTAGTTGAGCGACTGTAAGTATCAGTACCCCGTTCGTCACCAAAGATAGCAAAGCCCAAACCGGAACAGTTTTCGATCGGCTAACTTCCATCCCTAAGAGGGATTTATGAGTTCTACTTCTGCTACCTCCTCCGAACTTCTCCATAAACTCAAGCTATTTGCAGGCCTCACACCGAATAATTTGCACTGATTGCTGCATCAAATTTTACCGCTCAATTAAAGCCTCAATTCTTGTAAGAATCAAGCACTGTGCTGTATTGGGCAAGGGCGGCGATGCAGAACTTTGCTTTTTCGCACTACTTTACCATAAAAAATCTGCCTACCAAACTTTCTGGCACCGGAATCGGATTTGTCCAATCAGCAGACCTCAACAAAAATCTATCTAAAACTCACCGAAATTACTCATTTCTGATGCTAAAATCCAAAAATGAAAAAATTAACTATAACTGAAGCAGCCAAACTTAAAGGTGTGAGCGCTTCCACCTTGCGAAGATGGGAAGCCGAAGGCAAGCTAATACCAGAACGCACCGCTAACGGTCACAGACGCTATGACCTAGCTCATCTTCTTGGCTTAAAACCCAACGGCGCTTTAACCATTGCTTACGCTCGGGTTAGCAGTCACAACCAAAAAGATGATTTAGACAGACAAAAACAAGTTTTGGAATTGTTTTGTGCATCTCAGGGGTGGCAATTCCAAATCATTGAGGATGTAGGTTCTGGGGTTAATTACAGTAAGCGGGGTTTACAACATCTAATTCGGGCGATCGCAGATAATCAAGTAGAAAGGTTGGTATTAACTCACAAAGACAGACTGCTGAGATTTGGTTCTGAACTAATTTTTAATTTGTGCGAACACTTTGGGACAGAGGTAGTGATTATAAATCAAACCGAAAATACTAGCTGTGACGAGGATTTAGCTAAAGATATACTAGAAATAATCACTGTTGTCTCCGCCCGCCTTGATGGCACCAGGAATCCCAAGAACAAGCGCGTCGTTGAAGAACTTAAAGCAATTGCCGGTAAACTCTAATCAATACACCAGTTTGCAAAGTTCGTTAGTTACAGATTCTCAATTCCCATTTCCCCATTACCAATTAACAATGATCGGCGCCGACTCATGCAATCGAAAACTGCTATATGTACGCCATTAAAAGTAAGCTAACAATAAAAATATGCCCGCGTTCGTATCGAAGATTGAAACGCGAGCACAACGATAGACAGCCATAAGTTGGCGGGTATTTCAGATTCGGGTTTTTCTGAATAAAGAGGTGGATTAGCTGATAAATAGCTAATCTACGACACGAAAGCTGAATTGGTCGATCTCTTCGCACGCTCTACAGTTTGTTAGTCTTCCCCCCAGAACCCCCACCATAACCGCCGTAGCTGGTCTCACTTCTGTTATCCAAGCTCGTTTCCTTCACAAACCCAGTGTAAGCTTCCATCCCGTGTTCGCCGATATCCAAACCTTCAGCCTCCTCTAAAGCCGAAACGCGGATACCCAGCAAAGCTTTGAGTGCCAGCCAAAAAATCGTACTCAGCAGCACGGTCATCCCGCCTACAGAGATAATGCCGACCAACTGCGCCCAGAGTTGACCAAAACCTCCGCCCACAAGCAATCCGGCTGCAGGGCCTGCGGTATAAAGTCCAGTTGTAGGCCCGTCAGCAAACAGCCCAACTGCCAGAGTTCCCCAGATTCCACAGACTAAGTGAACTGAAGTTGCGCCTACAGGGTCGTCAATTTTCAAGTTGTCGAAGAAAGTTACTGCGAAAACTACCAGGATGCCGGCGATTATGCCGATTATGGCAGAGTTGGGCACGTTGATCCAAGCGCAGCTAGCTGTTACGCCGACTAAGCCGGCGAGGATGCCGTTGATAATCATCGAAAGGTCGGGTTTGCCAAGGTACAGCCAAGCCGTAATGGTTGCAGCAACTCCCCCGAAGGCACCGGCAGTGTTGGTGGTGATCGCAATGTGGGCGATCGCATTTGGATCGAGTGCCATTGTCGAACCGGGATTAAACCCGAACCAACCCAACCACAAAATCAAACAGCCCAGGGTGGCAATGCTCATATTGTGTCCCGGCATCGCCACAGTATCGCCGTCGCGGTACTTGCCGAGCCGCGGCCCCAAAAATGCCGCTCCCATCAAAGCCGCCCAACCGCCTACGGAGTGAACCACTGTCGAACCGGCAAAATCCCAGAAGCCTGCGTCTGCCAGCCAGCCTCCGCCCCAAATCCAGTGTCCGGTAATTGGGTAAGCAATTCCTACTAGCAGCAAGCTGAAAATTAAGAATTCAAGGAATTTAATTCGCTCTGCAACGGCTCCAGAAACGATCGTCGCAGCAGTTCCCGCAAAAACTAATTGGAAAAAGAATTTAGCGTTGAGGGGGACTCCCGTCCAGTTAAGCGACTCGAAAATGCCTTGATAAGCGTCTCCTGTGGCGGGGCTGTTGTCGGCTACATTCCACAGAAAAAATCCGCTGCTGCCGATAAACTCGTTGCCGTTGCTGAACATTAAGGCAAAGCCGATCGCCCAATAGGCGATCGTAGAAAGCGCAAAAACAATCAAGTTTTTGGACAGCACGTTAACCGCATTTTTCTGACGGCAAAAACCGGTTTCCAACATACCGAAACCGGCGTTCATAAAGAACACGAGCATCCCCGCCACCATGACCCACATCGTATCCAGCCCCACCTTAAGGCTTGCTAATTGTTCCTCGGTGGTTGGCGTGGCAGGGGTTTGGGCTACCGCCGCATATCCCCACACCAAGAAGATGATTGCAGCTAAAGGTATGCAGGCTTGCCAACTTGGAGTGAGGCGGGCGATCGCCCGTGGTAACTTGTTCAACCTGTTGACTTTCGTAAAAAATTTAGCTGCTGGCAAATTTAAAGTCTCCCGCCTGACTTTTTTCGACTTTTTCTTTCCGACAGTCATTTTAATCACTTTTACCCTCTTTACGGCTACTAAGCTCAGCAATATTCGGAAAACTTTCCAATCTTACTACAAAAGTTTATTGGATTATTTGTTGAGATTGAGATAGTTATGATAGCCTAGCTCTTCTAGTTGATTTTGTTTTTTCAGTACAGATTCGGACAAAGTTTTGCGGTAATGCAAAACTCGCTCTAGCAATTCTGGCTGATGAGCTGCCAGTATCTGAACTGCCAGCAAGCCAGCATTCTTGGCGTTGCCGATCCCCACTGTTGCTACGGGTATTCCGGCTGGCATTTGCACGATCGAGTACAGCGAATCTACCCCTTGCAGGTGGCGGCTCGGTACGGGCACGCCAATCACTGGCAAGGGGGTTAAAGATGCTACCATACCTGGGAGGTGCGCCGCTCCCCCGGCACCTGCGATAATGACTTTCAAGCCTCGTTGGTGCGCGGTTTGGGCGTATTCCACCATGCGCTCAGGGGTGCGGTGCGCCGAGACGATCGCCACGGAGCAAGCAACACTGAATTCTTCGCAAACGGAGATCGCATCTTTCATGGTTGGCAAATCCGAATCGCTACCCATAATAATTCCAACTGTCGCTTGATTCATGCAATTTTCAGATTTCAGATTTCAGATAAATGCTAATTTTAAATGATTGCGTTAACTCAAATTTAGATATTTTGTACCAAAACTGACCCTTAAAAGCAATTTTGCCACCAGCCCCCGTCTGAGCAGCCCTGCAGCCAGCAAAAAGCAAAAAGCTCCCCCTCCTCACCAGCCACCGGATTTATCCGTAGCGAATATTAAATCTAAAATCTAAAATCTAAAATCTAAAATCGGATGACTGAAGCCACAACCCCAACTGCCACCCCCACAGATATTCTCAATGCTCGCCTCCCCGGCTGCAAGGATTTGCAGATGCTTGCTGTTGACGAAACGGGAATCATTCAAGAAGTTTTGCCGATGGACGCCGTATTTAAACGGATTTGTCCTCCCCATTTGCAAGTCGTTGATGTAGCAGGCGATTGGATTTCTCTGGGCGGTGTTGACTTGCAGATTAACGGGGCGCTCGGTTTTGCTTTTCCCGATTTAGAAATCGAGCATATTGAAATTTTGCCGAAAATTTGTCAATTTTTGTGGAATCAGGGAGTCGATGCTTTTTTGCCGACATTGGTGACAACTTCGGTGGATAAGTTTAGGCGATCGCTCTCGACTATAGCTGATTATATCCGCACTGTACAAACTACTGTTGCCACAACCAATAAAGCCAAAACAGCGGAAATTATCGGCGTTCACCTCGAAGGCCCTTTTCTCAACCCCCAGAAGCGAGGAGCTCACCCAGTTGAGTTTTTGTTACCGCTAACTATAGAAAATGTCAAGCAAGTTTTAGGAGATTGTGCCGATATTGTCAAAATAATTACTTTAGCACCGGAGTTAGACAGCACTGGCGAAGTCATTTCCTATTTGCAAAGTTTGGGAATTTCCGTCAGTCTTGGACACTCCCAAGCGACGGCAGAGCAAGCACAGCAAGCATTTGATCGGGGAGCTTCAATGGTAACTCACGCTTTTAATGCGATGCCTAGTTTGCACCACAGAGAACCGGGTTTGTTGGGAGCGGCGATTGTTTATCCGGGGGTAAAATGCGGTTTAATTGCTGACGGGAAGCACGTTTCTCCGACAATGATTGATTTTTTGCTGCGCGCTGGTAGGTATGAAAAAGGCGTTTTTTTGGTGAGCGATGCTTTAGCTCCTTTGGGCTTGCCAGATGGTGTTTATCCTTGGGATTCCCGACAAATTGAAGTCAGAAAAGGTACAGCTTGGGTAAGATTAGATTACCACTCAGTCCTGGAATCTGCTACTTTGGCAGGTACAACTCTGCCGCTGTTGGCGGGAGTGCAGAATTTAGTGGAGTGGGGAATTTGCGATGCCGAAAGTGCGATCGCCCTGGCAACTGAATCTCCCAGAAGGGCGATCGGAATTTCGGGAATTATTGGCAAATATGCAACTCAATTGTTGCGCTGGAATTTAAATGCGACGACAAAGGAATTGACTTGGCATCGACTCTTTTAACCTGTTATACCATTTTAGATTAAAGAATTGAAAAAGGGGGAATCGGCGAACTGGTATTACCAGATACATTTGAGATTTTAGATGTGCCGTTTGCATCTAAAATCTCAAATCGCCCATCTAAAATCGGTTGTTGCAAGTTGCACATTTTCTGAACCGGATTGCTATATAATATCTAACCGTTGGCAATAAATCAGCAGCAGGCAGATCGATGAATTTGGTAGACGACAAGACTATAGTTAGACAGTATTTTAACTCGACGGGATTCGATCGCTGGCAGCGAATTTACGGCGAGGGCAAAGTCAATAAAGTTCAGCTAGACATCCGCACCGGGCATCAGCAAACGGTGGATACAGTCATCAAATGGCTGCAAGCTGACGGCAATTTGCCCGGGCTTTGTGTCTGCGATGCCGGCTGCGGTGTAGGCTCTCTGAGCATTCCCCTGGCTGAAGCTGGGGCAATTGTTTGTGCTAGCGATATCTCTGAAAAGATGGTAGCAGAAGCTTACGATCGATCGACAGCAGTTCCCGGCAAGCTCTACAACATCTCCTTCGCCGCCCAAGATTTGGAAGCTTTAACCGGCAAATTTCACACGGTGATATGTTTGGACGTGCTCATCCACTATCCTCAAAATAAGGCTGCGGAAATGATCGCACACCTAAGTTCGATCGCCGAATCGCGACTAATTCTTAGTTTTGCACCCAAAACTTTAGCACTCACCGCCCTCAAAAAAATTGGTGAACTTTTCCCAGGCCCCAGCAAAACTACCCGGGCTTACCAGCACCGCGAAGCTGATATTATCAAAATCCTAGAAAACAATGGTTTTGTGATTAACAGAACAGCGATGACTAGCACTAGCTTTTACTATTCTCGCTTGCTAGAAGCTGTGCGGAAATAGGTTAAAAATATTTGCAAAAAAGCTAATTTCTCATCAGCCTAGGGTGCGCCTAGCGCACCTTCCCTTACCAAAGTTACGCAAGTGAACCTCCATACTCTGCGATTGCTTCGCGGCGGCTCGCAATGACAAGTAAGGCACGCACCGCGCACCTTCTATCTCAACAATTAGATGTTTTTCCCTCTTCCTTCTTCCCTCTTCCTTCTTCCTTCTTCCTTCTATCCTTTACATCCGTTACATCCGTTACAGAATCCGTTGCCGAACTTCCCTCTTCCTTCTTCCTTCTTCCTTCTATCCTTTACATCCCGTACATTGCTCGTTGCCGAACCTCCTTCTGCCCAATTCAATAAATATTATGTCAACGCTAATTTTAATTCGCATTTTTATAGCAGCCGCAGCCGTATTCGGAGGTTTATCCGTTGCAGGCGGTGCTTTCGCCTCCCACGCTTTAAAAAATCAATTGAGCGATCGAGCTTTAACCATTTTTGAGACCGGCGCCCGATATCAAATGTACCATGCCCTGGCTCTATTACTCGTCGCTTTACTCTTGAGCCGCGCCCAAGAGTCTCAAACATTTTTTGCAGTTGCTGGATGGGCTTTTATTGCCGGCACAATCATCTTTTCAGGCAGTTTGTACGCCCTGAGTTTGAGCGACATCAAATGGCTGGGTGCAATTACGCCGCTGGGGGGAGTTGCTTTTATTGTTGGTTGGGGATGTTTGGCAGTCGCAGCTTTTAGTTTTAAATAGGCAACTGGTAAATGTTGAGGCAATTCCCAATTCCCAATTCCCAATTCCCAATTCCCAATTCCCAATTCCCAATTCCCAATTCCCAATTATCTAATTATCAAACACATCCCTGGAAAACAGCTCTGTCAAAGTACGCAAGTAAGGTACAAATACCGTTAAATCTTCAGCAGGAAGCCGCTCGCATATTTCCCAAAACAAAATCAGCAGCATATCCTGCACTAACTCCCAACTTACATGAAGTTTGGGGTACAACATCACGCAAATTGGAAACAATTCTTGCTGTACCGGGTGAATGCTACCTTCCAAAACGCACCAGCACAAATAGCTTTGAAAAATCTCGACATCTCGGATACCAGAAATTTTTACCTCGCGATCGCTCAAATACCCGCTGCTGCTGCGGTATCCTTGATGCTGGGCACTAGCTCGATCGTACACTGCACTAGCAATCTGAGTCGTGTGCTGCAACAAATGCTGAACGGCTAATAGAGCTCTTGAATTCGGGGGCTGATTCGCCGCCGCCTCGTTAATCTCTCCGTAGGGAATGTGCAGATAGTCGTCTACAACTTTTAAGTAGGGCGCAAATTCCGCTCTCTCTGATTCCGAAAGACATCCTAACAAGATTTTGCTAGTGTATTGAAACTCCATTGTCACAAATCCCAGCACTAACGGATCTGTCTTTGAGTATTTTCGCCTCACTTTGATAATATCTTTTCCCACCAGCACTGACAAGCGGAAAACAGGTTCTCTATCCGCATAAGCGTCTATTGCTTTCCGATATAAGGTGCGAGAATCGGCGGCAATTTCTCAAGAATTAATTAAACTTGGATCGATCGCGTGTCGCTCTATTTGTGTCTCTAAAAGAGCTTCTACTCTACTCCAAGCTATCTCGCTGGCTAATTTCAGGGTATCTGTCAATTTGTCAACTATGGGGGCTCTATTGCCCTCAAAATTAGTTAAATCTAGGCTTGGGAGAATTTGGCGTGGCGCTTGGTTCTCTCTTGTCGCCACTGTACTGTAATATTTTTTTGCCCAGCTAACTGCGAAGGAAGAAACGCTGACACATTTAGCTTTTGGGAGTTGGTCAATGTCCAGTTCGGTAATACATTGGGACGCCTGACTTGCGCCCTGTTGAAATTGGTCGGCTGCTGGTAAAGATTTTGAAGATATTTGTGAAATACCCGTCATGATAAACCTCGTTTTTTTATTAAGTCGCACCCGATCGATTCCCCTAATTTTTAACGTTGTTAACTACAATTTTCTGCATTTGTACGCTGACCGTCATCAGCCATTACGCTTAAAGCTATAAGCCATTTGGCTCGACTGCCTGCATCTTTTATAAGTTGCACGTTAATAACGTTATTTATTGTGTGATCGATCACCATCACCCTGTGATCGCGATCCTAAGTGATTTTTTTGACCTATAAAGAGGGCTGCAAATAAATTTAATTTGTCTTAAAATCGGATAATTAAAGTCAAGTCTACCTCAAAAAAACTGCTGCTTGAAATACTTGATGTTGGTTTTGGAGCGCTTTGGTCGATCGCCCTAATCTATTAAATAAGCTAAGCTACAGCACGCTCTAAGGGTGACTTTGGTTAATTTATTTCTATAGCTGAATTAGAAATGTATTGTGAGCCTGACGATTGTTATGAAACCCTGACAATTTTAACAATCGGCTTTTCTAAATAAAAAATTAAATTTGAGATGAGAATCAGATTTATGTGCATTTAGTTAATGCCATTGCCAGGGCAGTTTTTTGTGATCCGTTGTTTAGGAATGAGAATTAAATAACTTAGAATGCGTGAGGGTTCTTGTGGGATGGGCTCTTATAGCCCGTCCAGAAAGGGCGGGCTAAGAGTGCCCAACCCACTTTCAAGAGTGTAAATTATTTAATTCGCGATCCTTAGCTTCCCCGTGAAGCGAAGCTATCCCGTAGGGAATCGCCCGCAATTGATCGTCGTCCATTCGATCGACCACCTACCCTTCAAAACCAGAATTAGCGAATGACTCGCCCGGTAGCGGGCACATTTTGCCAAATCCGGCGGGTTCGAGTCCTCTGTCGGAGGCCCAAGCCTGTCCCGACAACGAGAGGATTAGGTTGATGCGGGCCCCACGGGCGATCGATCCTCACAAACAGCACGGCCGGTATGTCTTTAAGGCTATGGCTTCGGGTAGGATTAGTAGGACGAGAGGAAGTGGAAAAAATGAGCGCTAGCAGCAATTCAACAGAAATTAAGTTCGGAACCGATGGGTGGCGAGGACTGATTGCCCATGACTTTACTTTTGCCAACGTGCGAAAAGTCACCCGGGCGATCGCCAGTTACCTAGAAACCGCTTACACAAAAGACCGCCCAGTTCTAGTCTCCTACGATACCCGCTTTCTGGCAGACGAGTTCGCCCGCACTTCGGCGGAAGTATTGGCAGATTTGGGATGGACAGTGAAAGTGGTCGATCGAGATTGCCCCACACCAGTCATCGCCTACAGCGCCAAGCATCTCAACTCCGCAGGGGCCCTGATGTTCACGGCTTCGCACAATCCCGCACCTTACTGCGGCATCAAATACATCCCCGACTACGCGGGCCCGGCTACCCCGGAAATTACTGATACAATTGTGGCAAATATTGCTGGTGCTTCTGATGCCCCAGCCAAAGGCAGCCACAACGATAAAATCTCCAGTTTTGACCCGAAACCCGAATATCTGAAGTTTCTTTATACTTTGATCGATGTGGAGCGGATTCGCTCTGCTAAGTTGAAGGTGAAGTACGACGCTCTCTACTCGACTTCTCGCGGCTATCTCGACGGCGTTTTGGAACACTGCGGCTGCGATGTCGAAAGTTTTCATACCTACCGCGACGTGCTGTTTGGCGGCGGAATGCCCGAACCCAAGGGGGAACAGTTAGTCGAGTTGGTGGAAGCTGTTAAGAAGGATTCGGCGGATTTGGGTTTGGCTACCGATGGCGACAGCGATCGTTTTGGTATTGTTGACGAGTTGGGAAATGTCTTGACTCCAAATACTGTGCTGTTGCTGCTGGCGCGTCACTTGGTGAAGAATAAAGGCTTGACTGGGGCGATCGTCCGTACAGTCGCAACTACCCACTTGCTGGACAATTTGGCCGCCAAGTATGGTTTAACAATCTACGAAACCGCAGTCGGTTTTAAATACATCGGCGAAAAAATGCGGGAAACTGCGGTGCTCATCGGTGGCGAAGAATCTGGCGGTTTGAGCGTTTTGGGTCACATTCCCGAAAAAGACGGGATTTTGGCTGATATGCTAGTTGCTGAGGCGATCGCCTATGAAGGCAAACCGCTTTCTCAGCTAGTCGAAGAAGCCATTAAAGAAGCCAACGGCCCCCTGTACAACAAACGTTTGGACTTGCACCTAGAAGAAGCCCACAAAGCAGCCGTTTTGGAATCTTTTACCAAGAATCCCCCCACAGAAGTAGCAGGTATCCGCGTTAAGGAAATCGGCCGCAAAGACGGGATTAAACTTTATCTTGAAGACGGTGGCTGGGTACTGCTACGGCCTTCGGGAACTGAACCCTTGATGCGCGTTTACATGGAAACCAATTCTGTGGAAAAAGAAAGCCAAGTTGCCCAACACATGGAAAAGGTAATTGCCCAGTTAGAACCTGTTTAACTTTCTACCTATTCCAACGGGGGTTTTTCCCCTAGTGCTTGGGATTGTGAGGTGCGCCGAAGCGCACCTTACGTATTTTTGATAACTCTGGCAAAGCCTCTGAACATTAATCATCGATACTGCTGGGCCAGTTATATATTTGCAATACACTGGGATTTGTTAAAGTTTGGGAAGTGTAAATTTATTTATGTTTGTTAAATTTTTAATTAATTTAAAAAATTCCTAAATTTTTTCCGAATCTACTTGACTTTTATCCAGATAAAATTGTATATTATTAAATAATGGGGTGTTTGCAAAAATAAAATTTTCACACATATTCCGATTATAAAACAATTATACAAGTTAAATTACTAGCCTGTCAACTGGTTTATGAAAACAATTCCTCTGCTCGCCATTAGTTTTTTAGTAGCAATTTTAGTCAGCGCGATCGGCATTATTTCAGTGCAAAATGCCGCCCCAGTATCCTTAAACTTTATCTTTTTTCAATCGATACAACTGCCAGTAGGAGTAGTATTGGCAATGAGCCTGAGTGCAGGACTGATCGGAGGTGCGCTACTGCAACCGCTGTGGAACCTTTCAGATTCCCAAAACTCGCGTCCTAAATTTCCGGTCAATCCAGAAGAATCCGACACCGTACAATATTAAATATATTTGATCCCTTACAGGGAATATACCTGACCGTCAATCAGCAACCGAGTAATTCCCTTAGCTCGCAAATAAGGCGCTGCTTTTTGCAGCATACTGCTGTCAGGAATCTTGAAAACCCTTTGATTGCGAGTAGCAAACCGGCGGGCCACTCGGTGATTGTCAAAAACTGCCAGGGTTTTCTCGCGAATTTCCGCCGCCGGAATTTGACCCAGTTCGCCAAAAGCTTTTAGAGGCCTGGTGATTAACTCTGCCGCCCGATCGACTACCAAATAACAAATTTTGGGCAGAGATGCTTCGCTTAAAGGCAAAACTTGAATCAGTCCTGTACCCCGAAGCTCGATCAACTCGCCCGATGATATTGAACCCAGCAGGCTGGCTTCAAATAGAGAGTCTTCATCCTCTAAATCTTCGTCGAAGTCGTCATCTAAATCGTCTTCATCCTCATCCTCATCCTCATCCTCATCCTCGTCATCTTCCTCGAAATCGCTAAAATCTTCACCTGCCAGCAGCCCTTCTGCTGGCAGCATTGCCTTTAGTTCACCAGTCACAACAGGGTGGTGGCTTCGATCGGCAAAATTGGCTGCTGGGACATCTGGCACATCAGAAACATCCAATTCTGCAACTGGTTCAGGGACTGATTCAGAACGCTTTCTGATCGTCGGTCTCGAATTTGAGGCTGACTGCTGGAGGGGGGCTGACTCCGACAGGGGAACAGCTACAGGATCGATTTCGCCATCTGCCGATGACTCAGTAGTCGCCTCTGTCGGTTCAGAAACACTTGTGCGATGATCGGACAAACGCTTTTGTTTTTGCTGCACTAGAAATTCGTATTCCGGCTCCGACAAAGCCCCCTGAATGATGCGCCTCACAGTCGAACTGCTCACTCCGTAGCGCTTTGCCAGAGTGATAGTATTCTCGTTGGACTGTCGGTACAGCCTGATGAGTTCGCGTTTGTCTGAATCGGAGAGTTTTGTAGGCGTCATGCCAAGTTTTCCAGCAAAAAGACGTGAAAAGACGCAGGCGAGCAGTCAGCGAACTGTGATTTTTCCTTTTCGATTTCAAGCTCAGAGATGCTGACAATGGCAAAAAAGCTTTCGCGTCCCCATCGCTTGCCAAAGCAACCCCAATCTCAAATCGCTAGGCTGCGCGACGACTGCGCCTGCTCTGGCGAGAACGGGTTGAGATGTCATGTTCCAAGATAGCTCCAATTCCGAACAGGATGGCGCTGAAAACAAAAAAGACTTCCAGCAAACTTCCGCTTTGATAACTACCCTCAGCCTGAGTATCCCGCCATTTAAAGTACATATCTGCGATGTAAAGCGAAAAAGTTGCAGCCGCAATCATTCTCCAAGATTGAGAAAAACGTCCTCCCCAAAACGCCAGCAGCAATGCAGTAGCAATAATCAGCAGAAAAACGTCTCCAACGATGTAAAACAAATTGATTGCATAGGCGTAAGGCGACAGTTGCTTGTCAAGTGCTATTACCCATGCGGGAGTTTTACTTTGTTCTGCTGCTTCTTCTTCTTCTTCTTCTTCTTCTTCTTCTTCTTCGGGTGCGGATTTAGCAGCAGTCGCGGCCGTTCCTTTTACCATTGAGTTGGACGAATTTTCTAAACCAGCCCCTTTTGCTCCTGGCGCTGGCGCAGAGCCTGTCACTACTTCCTGGGTGGCTGCTGGAGACATTCCTAGCTGTAGCCTCCAAGACTCAGGTGCAGCAACCCAGATAGCTACAGCAATCCCGAAGGCTGCAATTCCCGCTAACAAAGCCCACTGCCAAATTTCTAGATTCAGCCGTTTGGAAGTCACAGCGATCACCATGCCCCCAATCAGTACCACATAGCTGCCCAGATAAAAGGCATCTGCGGGGGACACGTCCGGGTCGGCCTCGAAATACAGTTCCCAAATTCCAAATAGCACACCGCCGATAAAATAGAACAGCATCCCCAGACCAATGCCCAGCCAGACGTTGCGCCCGCTGACCATGTGCGGGCTTTGCCAGTTTCTAAAACAAACTAATGCAGCTCCCAGGTATGCCCCGCATTCAAAAATATAAGTGCCGATCGAGTACCACAGAGGTAAACCCTCTTCTGCTGAGAGGGGGACGCTGAACAGCAAAAAGAACAGCAGCGCCATGACAGCCCAGACAATGCCCACAATCACTAGGGTCTGAGCTGACAGTAAAGATGAAGATGTAGATGACTTTTCTGAAGTGCTACTCATAGGGATTCCACGAGACCTAACTAGCGGTTGAACGCACCCCATCTCAATCTTTGATTGGAGATGAGGATTCTTTCGCCAAAAACCTTAAAAAACCTCGATCAGACGCTTCCGGGATAACTGGCGTCCTCAGTGTGTCGTCGGGGCTTTTGCCCTCGTACACTATAGAAAGACTAAGCAAGAATAATATCTATTTACTAATTCAATAAATTAGTTGTTAGTCGATCGTGTACCCGGAAATATAATGATAGACATACGGTAGATGTCTCCACCCTTAAGGTTTTTACAGTACCAAATCTATCTCTGAAATTATACCCTCAAAGGTTGAGGTATCTGTTTTTTTGCTTTCCCATTCCCCTACTCATATCAATGATTCTAGGTGGGGAATGCGATCGAAACTTAGTTAAATTGCCAGACCATAGGTGGCATCCAAACCGAATCAACAATTTGGTTGGTCAATACAAGTTGGCCATCCAACCTGTATATCGCGTACCCCCTACAGTGCAATTATCTAAGATCCATTATCTCGACCCAATTGTCTGAGCAATTGTCACAGATTTTCTATCCTGCGATCCACAACTTGTTGAGGGCTGATTGTTTCAGCCAATCTAGAAACTGAGTCCGATCCGGTGCTGGCATATCTTGCAGCACATCGCTAACTCCCTCAGCGAAGTCCGTATTGCCAAAATATGATTTGCCCAAGCGGTGGAGTTCTTGCAATAAGGTCTTGAGATGCTGCTCTTGCCAAGGAGGCACCTTGTGATTTTGCAAGGGACTAACGGTTAGCCAGTTTTTTATCGCATCAGGGGAGTCTGCCTGGGGGAAGTTTCCCTGCTGAAATACCTTGGCGATATCTTTCTGAAACGATGTGGCTTGCCTTGCGCCTAAGAGGTCTTCTACATCGAAGTAAACAGCTTGGAGGAGCAGCAGACAAGCCTGCGCGAACAGTGGTGCTTTGGCTGCTTCATTCCCTGCCGGTTCTTCACCGGCAAGCTGATCTAAACGGACTTTTCCCCAGACGCTATATCTATCCGGCTCTTCTAGCAGAACACAGGCTTTGCCTCGGTTGTCGGTTAAGTCCCGCCACAAGGCTCTGGCGTCTTCTGCTTGCTTGCCGTTGAAGGCGCTGATTAGGCGAAAAGTCTGCCCCTGATAATTGAGAATGGGAATTTGTTGATCCCGTTTTGGGTGTTGAAAATTGGTTATTTCAACATCCTGCCGTTTCAGAATAAACATGACACTGCGATTTGACTCCTGTCATGGCCGAGGTGCTGTGCTTTTGACACTCCCGATGCCTAAAGGCGAAGGGATTCTTGATTCAGCGAGTCCACTTAAATTAGCAGGATTGCTCCCGATCACCCAGAGATGGTTCTGCTACACAAAACTTGGCTAAACTTATTTAAGTCTCACCATTCAATCAGGATTGCTCCTAAAGGGTCTGCTTCCTGTTTCACCCAAGGGAGTCGGCTCCTTCTTGTCCACAGGCGTTAATTCGGGTGTAGCCCGCCCTAATTGAGTTAATTTTAGTTGAAGCTTTTAGCCATGAGTCATCCAATATTTTCAACCAATTTAACGAAACGCGGACTCGCGTTCGACCTTGTAACAGGCTGGTCAGTTTTGACTTTCACGGTGTTTTACTCTCCCAGATAATTAAGCCTTTGTTTTCGGCACTGAGGTAATCATACCGCCCAGAATGTTAACCATTCAAGTTAAGTATGACTAATTTTAGTAAACTTTTTGGCTATGCAAGTCCAACTCCTCAAGCGTTCCGATACTTTTTTGCTAACAAATGCTAACAATTATCTAAGCTGAGATTGTCTCTCAGCCTTGGCGTATAAATCAATGCACGAAGGAAAATCCCCCGCGCACAATTTACGACTGCTGTACTGGCAACGCTTGATTTTCGCGCTCGTGCCGAGCAGGCGATTGACTGTTTTGCTTTGATGGCGTAGAGGAAGCTTATATAGAGGCTCCGTACCATCAGGGATTTTCACCTGAGTCTTTCAATCCTAGTTCTACCACATTTTTATCAAATATCAAGTCGAGCAGAATGTTAGCCAACATAACTCAATATCAGCAAATTAGTCATTCTGACTCAGCTCATAGCTGGTAAAAGTATAGTCATCTATTACATGACATGGGAGGCCTTCGGTCCCTCCCCCTTCACTTTTACTTTGAGCGGATTGACCCGCCTCGGCTGAGCTACGCAGCTCCCTATCCCATTGCTCAATGCTTTTGGGAGTGCTTTTGCCACGATCGTGTCATACCCATTCACGGAGCGCATTAATTAACAAACCATCTGCGGTTTTGTACAAACCTCTGTGGATGTGTTTGCCAATCGGCTAGCTGCATGAGTGATAGGTGTGGCTCGTAAATAAAGGCCGCGGTGAAAGCGGTTGCTTGGGCAGTCCAAATCCTTCTGCTCAGTCAACATATACTACTCCTGACTATCTTTGACGAGAAACTTAATGAAGTTTTACAATACCTCCAATCAGGGGACGAGTTCTGGTTTTTCGGTAATGCGGTCAGCGTTTTAGGCTTTGCCACTAGGCGAGGTTAACATAACCCATAGACATCTGGGAAAAAGCACCTGTGACTCTTTGGCTGTCTGAGTTCCGTCTTAATTTGGGGAGAGATATCCGATCGACCAAATATTGGGGTTTCAACTCGACCTCTAAATACTTTACCCGAGTTTACGTCCTACCTAGTTTTGATTGTAAATTGACAATTATGCGGTTTGCAGGTGAGTCCCTCCAGCTTTTGTCAGATACAGTCTTGAAGGCAAAGGCACTCTCATCATCTTGGTTTTTTTCCCGAACCATCGCGCTGCAAGCTATATTTTTCTAGATAAAAGCGGTTTCTGCGTAAGTCATCAAATAATTTACTTGCTCGATCGCACACTGCACCGATACAATAATCTTGTTAGCGATTTTTGAGTTGGGTGCGTAACTCAGTTGGATAGAGTAGCTGCCTTCTAAGCAGCGAGTCGCAGGTTCAAGTCCTGCCGTACCCGTTACATAATCCTTTTGCGTAGCAATGGTTTCAGGTTGACTAAGCTACCGAGAGTCTAGTTTTCCGCTCATCTTTAGCTCAGTCCTACTCTTCTAAGTAGCTGAGTATGTCCAAAACTGCCGCCATATCTGCCAAGTTTGCGCCGGACTTTTTGCGTCTGCTCTTCAACTGATTGAGCAAATCGGCCGGCTCTGGAAATTCTGCGACGGTCGGAGCGGAGTTTTTATTTTCGGCGTCTGGCATCCGAAACAAATCCTTAAAAAAGCCCCACCTGCCACACTGGGCGAATCTTCCTGCTTCTGACCGATCGACACTGCTACCCTTCTGGGTATAGGTTTGCTATAGCCGATGTGATATCATAAAAAGTCTATTGTGTCAATAGCCTAGCTCCTGCGATGTTCAAACAGCAACAGCAGGTTGTGGGCCGAGTAGCCCTCAGAGGTTATCCTTAGTAATCAGGCTAGTTTCCGACAGGTTTGGATATGTTCCCAACAACTCTATTTCATGTTCCCCAAAATTTAATGCTATTACTCGACCGCAGCGCGATCGACCGATTAAAGCCCCTATTGGCGCAAACAACCGGAATGCCTATAGTTGCATCGGAAAATACGGCAACAATTGCGCTCGTATTGGTTGCTCTGGGAATTCTGGGTTGGGGATTTTATCGCGCCAGACCTTTTGGCAAACTGGGAATTTTGGCTTGGTTGCAGTCTGTTGCGCTGATGAGTCCCTGGCTGCTGTTCTTTGGTTTGTTCGCCGCCGGAATTTACCTCAATCTAGTGGCGGTATTGTTGCTGCTAGTGGCATCGACGGGATTGTACATTTATCTGGGCCGGCAATTGCGTAAGGCTGCATCTGATACAGTGCTGCCGCGGCCGGATGCTACTGAGGTAAAGTCCCAAAGCGATGCTTTCTCAGCCCCTGAGTCGCAGCGACCACCAGGTCCAGAAACCATTAAGATCGTCACCTCGTCGCCTGCGAATAATGAATCAGAAATAATTCCCGTTCCGGTGGAAGACCTCAAGGCAATTAAAGGTATCTTTGGAATTGATACTTTCTTTGCCACAGAAACGATTCCCTATCAAGATGGGGTAATTCTCAAAGGCAATCTCCGAGGAGACCCAGAACAAGTACACTCACGTTTGACGGCAAGTTTGGAAGAAAAATTAAACGATCGCTACCGCCTATTTTTAGTAGAAAATCAGGACGACAAGCCCGTAGTTATTATCTTGCCCAGCACCAACGACCCGCAGCCCACAACCGTGTCTCAAAAAATCCTAGCAGTCGTGCTCCTGCTGGCAACAATTGCTACTAGCTTAGAGACAGGCGGTTTGCTGCTAAGTTTCGATTTCTTTAACTCGCCGGCTAGATATCTAGAAGTTTTGCCAATTGCAGCCGGAATTTGGGCGGTTTTAGGCTCTGGGGAAATTGCTCGCCGAGTGCTGGCAAATCGGTACAAGGTTCGCTTGAGTTGGCCGTTTTTTATACCAACTTTGCAGATAGGTTGTTTTGGAGCGATCGACCGTTTTGAGTCGCTGCTGCCCAACCGTAAAGTTTTGTTTGACATCGCTTTTGCCGGGTCAGCCGCTGGGGGAATAGTTTCTCTGCTAATGCTGGTAACGGGTTTGCTGCTGTCTCACCCCGGCAGTTTGTTTCAAATTCCCGCAGAATTTTTCAAGGGATCGGTTTTGGTGGGAACTTTGGCAAAAGTGGTTTTGGGCTCGGCGTTGCAGCAGCAGATTGTTGACGTTCACCCGCTGGTAGTTATCGGTTGGTTGGGCTTGGTAATAACGGCGATTAATTTGATGCCGGCGGGACAGTTGGACGGGGGTAGAATCGTGCAAGCCATCTACGGTCGGAAAATAGCCAGTCGCACTACTTTGGCGACTTTTGTGGTGCTGGCTATCGTTTCTTTAGTTAATCCTTTGGCTCTGTATTGGGCGATCGTGATTCTGATTTTACAGCGGAATTTGGAGCGGCCGAGCCTCAACGAGCTGACTGAGCCTGACGACGCTCGCGCGGCTTTGGGTTTGCTAGCTTTGTTCTTGATGATTGCTGCACTGTTGCCGTTGACTCCGGCTTTAGCGGGTCGTCTGGGAATCGGGAATTAGCAGTAGTCGGGCATCTTTGGTAATAGGCTCTTGGGTTGCGGTAAATTAGTGGAATATAGGAATTGAGCGATCGAACTCGGAACTGAAGGGCGATCGGGTTCCTAACTACTAATTTCCCATTAATACCCGCGCCCAGGGCAATTTATCTACTACCAAAAGTTGATTTTTTTATAACCCAAAATTTGTTTAAACTTGATCGATTAAGTTTAAATAACTTATCTGAGCCTATAGGATAAAGTCATGGCTAATCAACTTCCTCCTGTATTGGTAACTTTTGATGCAGATGTTTTAATGACTGGCCGAACCCAAGTTTGGCAAGAATATGCGAAGGTGGGAACTTGCTATATCCCAGAAGTAGTGTACGACGAAATAGATCGTCTGACAGGGCAAGCGGTGGAAAAAGCTCAAGAGCAAGTAGCTCGAGAGTTTATGCGCTTTTTTGCCGACAGCGGCTGGATTGCAACTGACGCTCAGGAAACACACCGCGCTCTCGAACCTTCGATCAAAAATCAAAGCAAGCCAGCAATGCTTGTGGTGGCGACGGCTCAGTGCGTTTACGGTTTGGCTCAAGAACACCCGGACGCATTGGTGATTTTTGTGTCCAACAGCCAGCCTCTGCTGAAGCGGCTGGCTTCTGTAGGCGCTACGAATCTCTGCGGGATTACCGGGGCGATGCTGTTAAATTGGGCGAGGAAAGGGGAACGCCCGCCGGCGGCGACTCAGCAATTGCAAAGTTTGATGCGTACCCTCGCCGAACGCAAATCGACTCAGCGCCCTAATAGCAGAATTCAGGATGCTGCTGTTGGCCAAACGGGGGCTTCTGCTAGCCAGTTAACGGGAACCCGCGGCGCTTCTGAGCTAAAATCGCCCAGCAGTTTTACTAAAACTAATAAAACGGGTTTGACCCAGAAGCGCAGTGCGAGTTCGCGCCCCAAAACGCCGCGGCCCAGTCGCGAGGAGGCGAGAGATTACGAGCCGGCTGTATATCGCATGAAACATATTACACCTCCGAAAAAAAGGGACAGCGGTTTTCTGTCTACTGTGTTCAATTTTTTGGGAGCGTTATTTTTCTTGACGGTAGCGGTAGGTATTTTGTGGCGAGTGTTCGATGTTAGGGGTTTTAGAAAGACTTTTGTGCCGGCTCTACCACAGCCTGTGCAACAATTTGTTAAGTCGATCGACCCTAAATAATCTGGTTTTCTGAAAATTATACCTTCTGATGTGGTTGATTTGCACCTTGGGAAACTGGGATAGCACGCTTGATTAACAAATCGGTTCTCTCCCCTAAATATAGCGGTAAGCTGCTCGTGGCGCACCCTACGGTTAGAATTTCTGGCCTTAGTCCGCTGGGAATTTTCAACGGCTACTATCACAACACAAGATGAACGCTCCACTTTAGTGTTCTAAAAATTCCTCGCCATGCTGAACGGGAACCAAATAATTAGTGGATTAGCACTGGCTTTTGCGGGTTTTGCGTATGCTTTAGTATTTTTTGTTCTTCTTCCCTTCAGACAATACGATTATGCAGCACCGCTTGGGGCAATAGCAATGGCGATCGCCCTTACTCTAGCAATGAATTGGCTACTATCTGCATCGTTGCTAACTGGCTGGAGTTGGGTGGCGGCATTATTTGGTTTTCAGGTAGTCCTGATGTTTTTTGGTAGCGTGTTTTTGGAAGATGGGCTGTACCTGCCAAATTTGTTGTTTTTGGGAACTATGTGCGTAGGATATGGGAGCGTTTATACCAGTTTTTCACAACAAAAAACACTGGTAATTGTGGGCTTATTGACTGTATTTTTCCTAGCTTTAATGTACTTATCTTTGATTGGTGGCTATGCGATCAAAGGCAAAAATCCGTTTCAGGGTTCTTCTACCCAGATGCTGCCGCTGTTGAATCAAAGGGTAGAAATTATCACCGACAATCCCAAACAATTTTATTTGAATGGTAAAACTGGCGAGCTCACGCATATTGACCGTTATGAGGTGACAGTGAAACTAGATTCTGGAGGAGACGAAAGATTGATGTGGCCCTATGTCAATGTTTGGTGGCAGGATATCAAGGCTGCTAGGGAATGAGAATTAAATAACTTCCACAAGTTTGTGGGATGGGCGTCGGGCCCGTCCAAAAAGGACGGGCCCGACGCCCATCCCACAATAACAATTAAAATTGTAAGTTATTTAATTCGCGATCCTAGCGAACAGAAATCGCACTAATTTATATCGTTTTCGCTGGCCTCGGAATAATAAAATAGAGTCAACACTTAACACTCAACCATTCAGTTTTCCGACCCCTAGTCAACAGTCAACAGTCAACAGTCAACAATCATGACGAGTTCAACTGAAATTGATATCATTCATTATTTAAAGCTGGCGCTGTTCCTTCTAAAGGTCGAATAATGGCCGGTTTATTGGTAGATTGTTGCTGAAAAAGTGCCTTGAGTGCCAATTCAAGATTTTCTGCCATGACGATGCGGTTTTCGTAAACAGCAATAACTCTGACTAAAGTTGGCAAACTATTGCGCTCTGCTTCTAAGTAAAGAGGTTCCACATACAGTAAAGATTGTTCAATAGGAATTACTAATAAGTTTCCTTGAATTGCTTTTGAACCCTGGCGATTCCAGAGAGATATTTGTTCGGAAATAACAGGATCTTGGTTAATTAAAGCTTCTATTTGTTCCGGGCCATAAACTAATCGCTGTTTGGGAAACAGATACAACAGCAATTTTCCGTAATTGCCACCATCAGATCGCCCTGCAATCCAAGCAATTAAATTGTTGCGACTTACTGGTGTAAATGGGAGGAGCAAAATAAATTCTTCTGTTGTTTCCGTTGGCAGTTTCGTAATCAAATAATACGGTGCTACGGGCTGCTGTTCGCTGCCATAAATTTCATTGGGAACTCGCCACAAATCCTCCCGATTGTAAAATACTTGCGGGTCTTCCATATGATAAGTTAGCAAGCGTTCTGATTGAATGCTCAGCAAATCTACTGGATATCTGATATGTTTGCGGAGAGCCGGAGGCATTTTGTCAAGGGGTTTGAAGAGTCCGGGAAAGATAGCCATCCAACTGTTAATAATCGGATCGGAGGGATAGGCAACATAGAAGTCAACAGATCCGTTGTAGGCATCAATTACTACTTTTACAGAGTTACGGATGTAGTTAAACTCATGATTTCCCGGATCAGAATACGGATAGCGAGGACTTGCTGTATAGGCATCGATAATCCAGTAAAGATAGTTGGGAGATTTATCATTAGCGGCGGGTGCAGGTTTAATTTTGTTGCTATTTTCCTCCCTGGCTTTTTCTATATCATCATTGCTAAGATTAGCGTTTGCTACAACTAAATACGGGTCAGAATCGTAGCGCAAAAAAGGAGCGATCGCCCGGACTCTTTTATTAATATTTCGGCGGTACAGCAATTTAGTTTCTGGCGTAAAATTGCGGGTAAGCGCCATTTGCCAATTTTTGAGATAATTAGCAAACAGCCAGCGCCGCCACAGAGAACCGATCGCAATTCCGCCCTTACCGCTGTATGTATTGTAAACATTTTCTTCGCCGCTGGGATAGTCGAATTCTTTGACTTTTGTGGGCGTCATCACGTCTGTATCGGTGATTTCGCCGTAGTAAATTCGCGGGTAGCCGATCGGAATACTGGCCCGAATTCGATCGCTAGTGACTTCCAAAGCAGTCTCTCCTTTCTGGGCTGCCACTCCAATATCTTTGACAAAATAATCCGGTAAACCGCCGACACCGACTCTGTTTACGGGAGAAAGAGTAAAGCCGTAACCGTGAGTGTAAACTAGGTGTTCGTTCACCCAAGTTTGAGCATCCGGGGCAACTGCTGTGTAATCTAATTCCCGCGCTGCCAGAAACACTTGTTGACTTTCCGAATCTCCTTTTTGTGCTTTTTCCTTTTTGATTGTGTAGCGATCGATATCGGCATCAGGAAATGTATAATATGGTCTAATTTGCTGTAACTGTCTGGTGGTTTGCAGCAGCGGTCGCTTGTCCCACAGGCGGATGTTGCTAATAGTAAGTTGATTTTTTTCTAAGTCGGCATAAGTAAGTTTTCCGGCGGGATCGAAGGTCTTTATTTCGATTGTGTTGAGGTCAAAAGCTTCTTTAGTAAAGGCAATACTGCGCTGAATGTACGGCTGTTCTCGTGCTAGTTCGTTGGGTTGAACTATGAGTTGCTGCACAATTTGTGGCAGCAGCAAACCTCCCACCAAAGTTAAACTTACCCATGCTAAAAGAATTTTTTTTATGAGTTCATTTTTAATTTTGAATTGGTAAACCTGCCACAGCATCAAAAGTGCGATCGCCCCCGCCAAAATACTCAAAAATCCATACCAGGGCAACCGCACCGTCACGTCAGCATAATTCGCCCCGTAAGTAACGTCTCCCCGCGAATACAGCAATGAGTAGCGCCCCAACCAGTAGCGGAATGCAACGGCTAGCATGGAAGCTGCACCCAACCCGTACAAGTGCCGCTGCTGGGATCGAGAAAACCCCAAAAATATCCCTTGACTCAGGCTATTTCCCGACAGCAAATATGTTAAAGCACTAGATACTAAACTGTACAAAAATACAACTGTCAGCCCGAATCCTAGCAAATCTAAGATTGGCAAAATAAATACATAAAAGCTAATATTTTGATGAAAAAGAGGGTCGGTCGTGTTAAAATTAATAGGGTGAAAATATTGCAAAACATTTGTCCAGCGACTGGCGACAATCAGCCCGATCGCCAAACTGAGAAAAAGGGCGATCGCCCGCAGCCAAAAATCAGGCTTAATTACCACAGCTAACATTGTCCCCAGCAGCAAGCCCAACTGCCACCAGCGAGAAAATAACTGCACGGCTATTTGCTGGATGGACTCAATTCCTAACTGCACCGGCGGTGCAGGTAAATTGCCAGCTATACCCAAATAGGTGAGGCTGTTTGCAGCCAACAGCCCGCAGTGAATTACTATAAAAGTTGCGATCGAACTCAATCCGAATACCGCCAACAGCAGCCAGGAAAAGGTTATTTGGGATTTAGCAACAGGTAATTCGTAATTCTTCTCGGTATTCTTCCCCGCGTTGTTCGCCCTCAGTGAAGCGAATAGCTCCCCCACAACCGGCGATTTCATTTCCTCTGCGGGATGTTGCAGGCGGCGGGCTAAAGCCAAATTGCCGAGCAAAAAGACAGAAGAAACAGCAATTGCGATCGCCCCCAGCAACCCTTGAGTTTTCAGCTTTAACAGAAAAACCTGAAGATATCCAACTTCCTGAAACCAGAGAATTTCTGCCGCCATGCGGGAGGCAAATTCAAGAACCAGCCACAGCCCTACAATCCCTAAAATTAATTGATAAATTCGCCTATTAGTCATTACTTATTAGTCATTAGTTATTGGTTGAATGATAACTTATATCATGTTCGAGCAATTTACCCTCCCGAATGATGCTTTTGCCGCCAGGGTTGGAGGCATTTTTATTCATGGTAATTGACCGGGCATAATATGACTCCTGCTTTCGGGTCAACTGACTAATGACTAATGACTAATGACCAATGACAAACTAGCTGTACTGCTGATTGACATCCACATCCAAATTAAACAGTGTTTGCAAAGTTTGCATCGCTTGCCGCCGCGCCTCAATATCCTGCTGAGCGCGTAACTGTACCATCGGATCGTGCAAAATCTTATTCACAATCCCCCTTGTTAAAGATTCAATCACATCTTGATGTTTCTCCGAAAATTCCGAACCAAGACGCGATAAAGCTTTTTCTAACTCTTGTTCCCGAATCAATTCTATCTTATCCCGCAAACAGCTAATAGTAGGAACGGTTTCCAGACTGCGCCACCAGAGATCAAAAGCCTCTACTTCCTGTTCCAGCAAGCCCTGAGCTTCCATTGCCATTTTGCGACGGGTTTCGTGATTTTGAGCTACCACTGCTTTCAAGTCGTCCACATTAAACGATCGCACATTAGTGAGTTCGTTTGCATCCGAGTCAATGTTGCGCGGTACAGAAATATCCACCAACATCAAAGGGCGATTCGGATCTAAAACCGCTTCCAATTTAGCTTTATTTAACAGTGGATCGGTAGCTGCCGTACTGGTAAAAACCAAGTCAGAACTGGCAATTACCTGCATCATTTCCGATAGCTGATACAGGTGCAGTTGAGCATCTTTAAACTGACCGGCCAACTCCAGGGCGCCCCGCACAGAGCGGTTAACGATCGAAATATGGCTAGCTCCTTTGGAGAGCAAATGCTGCACCAAAAGCCGCGACATTTTGCCAGCACCGATAATGGCAATTTTGCTGCTTGCTAAATGCTGACCCTTCATTTGAGCCAATTCTGCCGCCGCCGAACTAATCGAAACTGCACCAGTACCGATGCTAGTTTCCGTGCGAACTCGCTTCCCTGCTGTGAGAGCTTGCTTAAACAAGCGCTCTAAAATTCTGCCTACACCTTTGTACTGCTGGGCGAGTTTGTGAGTTTGTTTTACCTGAGCCAAAATTTGTCCTTCTCCGAGCACCAAACTGTCGAGGCCAGAAGCCACTCGCATCAAGTGCATCACCGCATCTTCGTGCAGCAAAATAAACAGGTGAGGGCGCAAAGACTGCAAAGGAACTTTACTGCATTCGGAAAGGAACTGAATAACCTCTCGCACACCAGGCTCCGACTCGCTGGTAACAATATAAATTTCTAAGCGGTTGCAAGTGCTGAGGATGGCAACCTCTTGAATGTGCGGGTAGCCGCGCAATTGGGCGATCGCGGCTTCAACTTTCTGTTCTGGAATGCTCAGTTTTTCGCGAACTTCTACCGGCGCTGTTTTGTGGCTGAGACCTACGACTGCAATATTCATATCTGTGATTTGTCACTATTTCTTTCTTAGTTGTTAACAGTCACCTGTTATTAGTTCTTAGTTTATCGCTAATTGCTAATCACTGGTGACTGTTCACCGTTAACTGTTAATTGTTAACATTTAACTGTTAACCACTAACTAATCACTAATTCAATTGCAGAGATTTCGGCTGGTCAAACATATGGATTGTATCCACAAATCGAGCCGTTTTCGACTGAGAAGAAATTACCAAACTTTCAGTGCGAGCGCCGCCGCCAAAGAAGCGAACTCCATTCATCAGCGTTCCGGGAGTAATCCCGCAAGCTGCAAACAGAACTGTTTCTCCAGATGCCAGCTCTTCAGCATTGTAAATCTTGTCTGGGTCTGTGATGCCCATCTCTTTCAGGCGGGCGATATTGCTCTCTTTGCTTTCACCGATCAAACCAGTTTTTACAACAGCGGGATCGTAAATTAACTGCCCTTGGAAGTGACCGCCCAAGCAGCGCATTGCCGCTGCGGAAATCACGCCTTCGGGTGCTGCGCCAATACCCATAAGTGCGTGGATGTTGGAACCAGAAAACGCGCAAGAAATCGCTGCCGAAACGTCGCCGTCGCTGATCAGCCGAACTCTTGCACCCGCTTGCCGAATTTCATTAATTAAATCTTTGTGTCGGGGGCGATCCATGACCACCACCACCAAATCTTCAATACTGCGGCTGAGACAATCAGAGATAATTTTGAGGTTTTGAGTGGGCGTTTTGCGAATATCTACATGATTCTTAGCAGCCGCAGGAGCAGCCAATTTGTTCATGTAGAAATCCGGTGCCGCAAACAAACCACCTTTTTCAGAGATTGCCAAAACTGCCATCGAACCGTTTTGACCGTAAGCAACCAGGTTAGTACCTTCGCAGGGGTCAACAGCGATGTCAATTTCGATCAATTCATCTATGTTGCAGACATCTTTGGCATCTTCGCGGGTACAAATACCTACTTGTTCACCGATGTAAAGCATGGGTGCGTCATCGCGCTCGCCTTCGCCGATCACGATGCGGCCGCGCATGTGAATTTTGTTCATGCGCTCCCGCATGGCTTCTACAGCCACTCTGTCGGCTTCATCTTTCTCGCCTTTGCCCATTAAGCGAGCGGAGGCGATGGCTGCCTGCTCAACTACTTCGATAATCTCTAAACCGATTACATTGTCCACGAACTAGATCCTCCCAACTGCTGATGCGTGCCTTGTGCTCTTTTGCACTCCCAGCCATCAAGTTTATCAGAGGCGGGGATCTGTGCGAGCGCAAGCAGTTGCTTAGTTTGTGTTAACTTTTGCTTCTTTGAGACTGGGGCTGGAAAATCTGATCCCAATAAGCTCAAAGATCCGACCAAGAGGGCCGGCACGGGGAGTAGGGGTAGCACGGCCCCTACAAGAGAATGAAACAGCCCTGCCGTCTGAACGCTAAATCGCGGACTCCAGAGGTTCCGGGGCTGCGACGGGCTGTTTCAGGCAAGTTGTCATTCCGAGTGCCGTTAAAGGTTTTATGATTAGTTTGCGATGCACGATTTCTCAGAAACCCGGTTGCTAACCCGGAATTTATCGTTACTAAACCCAAAATTTTGGTAGAAACCGGGTTTGTGAGGGTAAGTCCTAATGACGATCGCAAATCAAATGGACAGCCCCAAATCGCGACGCAGTAGACTTTATGAGCCGTAAGCAAAAAACAATGATGATGAAAGCCCAAGATATTATGACCACAGATGTTGTTACCATTCGCGGTTCAGCAACGGTAGCTGAAGCGGTGGCGATGATGAACGATTTGTGTTTGCGCGCGTTGATTGTGGAACGTCGCCACGAACAAGATGCCTATGGCATTGTGACAGAAACGGATATTGTCTATAAAGTAGCAGCCTACGGAGTAGACCCGAAAAAAGTCCGCGTCTTCGAGATTATGACCAAACCTTGCATTACGGTCAATCCCGACTTGGGCGTGGAATATGTGGCTAGGTTGTTCGCGAATACCCGCATCCGCCGGGCGCCGGTGATTAAGGACGAGCTAGTGGGCATTATTTCGGTCACGGATATATTGACAAAAAGCGATTTTCTTGAGAAGCCGAAGAGTGTTTTATTTGACGAAGAAATCGAACAGGCGATCGCGGATGCCAGAAGTATCTGTGCCGAAAAAGGCGCTACCTCTAGAGAGTGCGCGGTAGCCTGGGATATTGTAGAAGAAATGCAGGCTGAGGCTTCTCACCAGCGATCGATGAAGCTGGAAAAAACGGCTTTTGACCAGTATTGCGAGGAAAATCCAGAGGCTGCTGAAGCGCGGATATACGACAGTTAATCTAGTTATTAGTCATTAACTATTAGTTATTAGTTATCTACTCTTATTTATGGATTGATAACTAATAACTAACAATCGGAAATAGCTTTTTTTCGGCTCGCCTCACGAAAGATAAAAATCTTAAGTGTTTGGCCCTGTCATCAGAAATTTGGGTTTGAAACCCCGTCCTTCGTTTGACGGCTTTACAAAGATTTTACATTGAGTCTAGCACAATATCACAATCGAAGTGTTAGACTGTGAGCATGACGCTCAAAGCCTTCAGCTATCGATTCTACCCAACTCCGGAACAAGAGAGTTTGTTGCGACGGACAATGGGTTGCGCTCGTTTAGTATACAACCGTGCCTTAGCCGTAAGAACCGAGGCATGGTACAAAGACCAAAAACGGGTAGGGTATGCTGAAACCTCTTCAATGCTAACCGAATGGAAGAAAACAGAAGAGTTAGATTTTCTGTCGGAAGTTAGCTGCGTACCGTTACAGCAATGCTTGCGACATTTACAAACGGCTTACACCAATTTTTTTGATGGGCGGGCGAAATATCCCAACTTCAAGAAAAAACGCAATGGTGGTAGCGCAGAGTTTACCAAATCTGCTTTCAAGTTTAAGGATGGACAAGTTTACTTAGCAAAGTGTGCCGACCCGTTGCCAATTCGTTGGAGCCGGATGCTACCTGTCGGTTGCCGACCATCAACCATTACGGTGAAGCTTTCACCATCTGGTAGGTGGTCAGTTTCCCTGTTGGTGAATGTTGAAATTGAAGCATTACCTCCGTCAGGCAGTCAAGTTGGTATTGACTTGGGCATTACAAGTTTACTCGCTCTTAGCACTGGTGAAAAGATTGCCAATCCCAAAGGATTCAAGGCAAAATATCGCAAACTTAGAAGAGCGCAGAAAGCTTTAAGCCGGAAACAGAAAGAATCAAACAACCGTCACAAAGCACGACTCAAAGTAGCGAAAGTACATCAAGAAATTGCTGATGCAAGAAAAGATAACCTTCACAAGTTAACAACGCGGTTGGTGCGCGAAAACCAAACCATCGCCGTCGAGAATTTGGCTGTGAAGAACATGATTAAAAATCCCAACCTTGCCATGGCGATAAGTGATGCAAGTTGGGGCGAATTGGTCAGGCAACTTGAATACAAGTGTAAGTGGTACGGTCGTACTTTAATTAAGATTGACCGATGGTTTCCGAGTTCAAAACGGTGTGGCAATTGCGGACACATCGTTGACAAGATGCCGTTGAATATCCGGGAATGGGATTGTCCTAATTGCGGGACACACCATGACCGAGACATCAACGCGGCAAAGAATATTTTGGCGGCAGGGCTTGCCGTGGCAGTCTGTGGAGCGACTGTAAGACCCGAACAGAGTAAATCTGTTAAGGCAGGTGCGAAACCCCGTAAGGGACAGAAGCAGAAACCTAAATCGTGAGGTTTGGGAATCCTCGCCGTTCTACGGCGGGGTGGATGTCAAACAAAACACGTTCAGCTTATTCCCATCAAGATCGCGAAAATATCCCGCATAAAACCCCGGTAACGCGCCTCTTGGTCCTGCTGGCCCTTCATCCTTAGCCCCAAGTTCGATCGCTTTGTTATAAACTAAGTTAACTTTTTCTGGACTGTCAACCTGAAGAGCTATCATGACTCCATTGCCAACAGTTGCTGTGTTACCATCATAGGGTTTTATAATAGCAAGTGCTGGTTCCTCTGGAGAAACGCTCCATGCGATAAATCCGTCGAATTCCATGAATCGTCGAGCGCCAATTTCAGCCAGCAAAGCATCATAAAACTTGGCTGCCGTTTCAATATCGTTGGTACCGAGTGTAACATATCCGATCATATTTTTTGTCTTCTAACTGATGTTAAGATTTAAAAAATGTTTGAGCAAATAACAACTGAGTTAAACTGATCTTTAGAAAACCCAAGCTACAACTCAAACATCATTTTACATCATAACTCAAACTATCTCGGTTTTGTCGGCTGCAATGATTTATTGTCGATCGCTAATACATTCGGGACTGTCTCTACTGGGACTGTTGACGATCGCACTTACGGCCTTTGCTTTCATGGCTTCCGAAGCATAGGGCTTTAACAGGGGCAAAACTTCCTGAGCATTTTTAACAGAAGGATCGAGCCACTGTTCCCAATCGCTGTCGGGGAGTATCACCGGCATTCGATCGTGCATCGGCTCCACTGTTTCGTTAGCATCGGTAGTAATTATACTGCAAGATACAATGTTTTCTTTTTCAGGAGATTCCCAATTTTCCCACAAACCGGCAAAAGCAAAAGGTTCGCCGTCTGCCTTTTGAAAATAGTAAGGCTGTTTGTTCTTTCCCTGCTGTTGCCATTCGTAGAAACCGTCAGCGACTATCAAACATCGCCTGTGCTTGATGGCGCTGCGAAAAGCAGGTTTTTCGGCTACAGTTTCCGATCGCGCGTTAATCATGCGACTGCCTATTTTCATGTCTTTTGCCCAACTTGGAATCAGACCCCAGCGCATAAATTGGAACTCTCGCTGCATTTTTTTTTGTTCCACTGTGACTGTGGCCACTGATTGAGTTGGGGCGATATTGTATCGCGGTTTGATGTCTGGAACTCCCGACAGTTTGAAGAATTCGGCGATGATTTGACCTGAAGTAGTTAAAGTGTATCGTCCACACATAATTTTATAGTTGGTATTAACGCGGTTTTTTCTTATTCCGGCAGTCCGGCATTCGTCGGCTAATCCGGCAGTCCGGCAGGGGTTGAAACCCCTGCCTCAAAGCTAAAGTCGGTTAAAACCGACTGGAAATACGAGCTCAATATCTATCTATTTTAGTCCTCTTTTAGAGGACTTTAGCTATGAGACAGGGGTTTTTAACCCCTGTTGGATTGTTGGACTAAAGCGGGCGGGACACCCACAAGAAAATTCATTCTTTGTGGAACAGGCATCTTGCCTGTTCTTGCGATTTACCTTTGGGTGGGGGTGAATTTTCGAGATGATTGGTTTTAGGCAATTATTGCTGGTAAAACCCCCCCCTACGAGACAGTGCTAAATTGTGGAACATTCGCAGACAACCATTCGGCGCGCAACTTTTCAATAGCTAATTCTTTGAATTTAGCTTCTACTTCAATCCAAGGAGCCTGATAATAGCAATTAGGCATTTCTGTAATTAAATCGCTGTGGCGCGGATCGGCAAAAAATTCTCTGCCATTTGATATGTGTACTAATTGCCATTCAGGAACAGACCAAGTTGTGCGGGCTGCTGCCAGCATTTCGGCCACACTCGGATCGTCGTAAGTTTCTAAATGTTCGTGAATGACGTGGTGGTGGGCGTCAAAAACCATTGGTACGCCGGTATCGAGACAAACTTCTAAAATTTCCGAGGAACTGTAAGCGTATTCGTCATTTTCAAAGGTTAAGCGCGATCGAATGGATTCGGGTAAATCGCGGATGACTGACTTGAGTTGCGAACTGCGATCGCTCTTGCCGCCGTGAATGTTCATCAGTGCCTGGGGCGATCGGGGCTGTCCCAACATATCTAAAATTAAAGCATGAGTCGCGAGAATTTTAATGCTGTTTTCAACCACAGAAACCTTGTCGGAACTGAGGACGACAAATTGATCCGGGTGGAGTACCAACCGGATGCCCAAAGAAAGAGCGCGATCGCCCGTATTCCGCAATTCCTCAGTCATGGAGTGTAGCACTGCTTCCCCCAAATCTGTATCTGCAAAAGGGAACAGTGCAGAAGTCATCCGGTAGAGCTTAATCTGATTAGCAGAACAGAAGTCGATCGCTTTGTCAAGCCGCTTCAAGTTGTCTGTATAAAGCTCGCGCAATACCGTTTCTTGTTCAGTTTCCGAAAGCTGTAAAAGTCGCTTCCGCGTGACTGTGCGAAAGCGAACTTCATTGGATGTTGTAATACAGACTAATCCCAACTCCGGCAATTTGTCTTTTTCCAATACTTGGTTAATATTGCTCATTTAAAATAACACCTAGCTCTATTTCGATCGCAAAATAGGTTTGTAATAAGGACTGAAGTCCTTAGTTATCAAGTTTTGAGAGACTTTACTCCCTCAAAACTCGAGCTAACTATAATTTCTAGCTTAGACTCAGCGGCTGCGGGCGATCGCCTATCTTAAGTCAGAGATGTTGCTTAATAGTTGAGGATGCTATAGCACTCCTAGCATCAATTGTGAAATCTTTCTCTTCTCTTCTCAGCATTCGCGTCAAGAGAGTCTTCGCCGTTCCTTCACAAAAAAGCCAGTTGCGCGTTTCCCGAAAGGATTGCTATATCTCATTATTTTCCCTATTTCCCCTTTTCAATCAACTTCGCAAACGCCCTGACCTGAGAATGCTAATAATCAACCAAAAACCCAAAAAACTCGCGGCCCCAAACAAACCAGTGCTCAAAAAAGATAACTGAGGAGTTTGTGCGTTAGAAGAAATAATTGCCGCCCCCACAATCAGCGAACCCACCACAATACTAAAAGAAAGTCGGTTCGCAGAATCGCCCAGAGTGCGGCGTAGCGGATCGAGTTCTTTTAGTGTCAAGTTCCACTTCAAAGTTTCCGAAGTAACTCGGTCTAAAAGCACTTCCACCTGTCGCGGAGATTGCAAAGATAAGCTTTTGAGATCCAGGGCAGTTCTCAGCAGAGCTTGGATCGGATCGTCTCCTAATAACTGACGCCGAAACATATCGGTCATCAGCGGTTTGACCTGCTCTACAATATTAAATCGGGGATTAAAAGAGCGCGCCAGTCCTTCCAAATTCGCTAGAGTTTTTGCATACAAACCGAGATTGCTGGGCAGTCGAATTTTATTTTTGCGGGTGATTTCCAGCACCTCATAAAAAATTTCCGACAAGTTCATTTGCGACAAGCTCACATTGTAATACTTACGCAGCATTCGAGCCAAATCGTTCTCTAGATTAACTAAACTTGTCGGCTGAGCAAATTCGGCCATTTCTAAAGTTAATTGAGCGCAGCGCTGAGCGTCTAAATCGACAATTGCCAGCAACATTTCTGTCAAATTCTGCTGAGTGCGCGGGTCTAATCTGCCGACCATGCCGCAGTCCAGCAAAGCTATCCGGCTGTCTGTTAGATAAAATAAATTGCCGGGATGCGGGTCGGCGTGAAAGAATCCGTCGATATACAACTGCTGGAAGAAAACGCGGCAAAGTAGCGTTGTAATTTCTTCGCGTTCGGCATTTATATCTCCTTTGTGGCGAATTCCTTGCAAATCGCCTAACAAAATCGGGACTCCGTTCAGCCACTCCATTACTAAGAGTTTTTTTGTAGTTAACTCCCAGTTAATTTCTGGTAAGACAACTTGTGTGGGGTCAAACCATTTACTTTTAGATAAATTGCGGCGCAGTTCGTCTGTGTAGCTGGCTTCTTGAATGAAGTCTAGTTCTGCACGCAGGGCGATCGCAAATTCTTCTGCTAGGGCGACAATATCGTATTGTTGACCGAAGTCTGTGAGCATGACAAGTTCTGCCAAACCTCGGAGCACGGCGATGTCTTGTTCGATGACAATCTCAATACCGGGGCGCTGAACTTTGAGGGCGACTTCGCGGCCGTCTTTTAAAGTAGCTTTGTGGGTTTGGGCGATCGAACCTGCGGCGATGGCTTGAGTGTTAAATTTGGCGAAGGTATTTTCGAGAGATTCTGTGAGTTCCTGGCGGACGATTGCTTCTACTTGCGACCACGGTACGGGCGGCACTTCCGCTTGTAGCGTGGAGAGAGTTTCGATATAGCTGGCCGGTAAAAGGTCGGGACGGGTGCTCAGCAATTGTCCTAATTTGACAAAAACTGGGCCTAATTGGACGAGGATATTGCGGAGAACTGCTGGAGTTGGGAGACTGGGTGCGTCGGTTTTGCGGCCGGTTAGGAGGCTTTTCATGTAGTCCCAACCGTTGCGGAAGACGACCTCTAGAATTTCTCCTTTGCGAGAATTGTTTTGAACTAGGCTAAACAAGGGGCCTCCGGGTCGATCGGGTTTAAGGGCTATATAACTACTAGGATAGCGCTGTTGACCAAGCTGACCAGTGTCTTGGGGAATAAATTGGGGGTGGTGGGAATGCGCGTGAGAGTTTTGGGGGGTGGGGGCGATCGGTCTTTGGCCGTGGCATTGCTCCTCATAGTAATATACAGTTAAAGCAGACCTGATATTTTTATAATTAAATTTATTGACTGGAAAAGATGTGTCAAATAATTGAATGAGTAAGTTATTACAAACCAGATTCTCAATGTGTTTAATACCGTATAAGAGACATGATTGCAATCCAATTTCCTCAGACCTCGATCGAATTATCCATCAACTTAACTGACGAGCAATTTTTTCAGCTTTGTCAGAACAACCGCGATTATCAATTTGAACGTACAGAATCCGGGGAATTAATTATTATGCCACCGACAGGCAGTGAAACTAGCAAGCGCAATATGGATCTATCGTATCAACTTCGAGCCTGGAGCCGCCAAAATAATCTAGGAGTTGCCTTCGACTCTTCTGGAGGCTTTAGGCTCCCCAATGGTGCCGATCGCTCTCCTGATGCCTCTTGGGTCAAAAAAGAACGCTGGGATGCTTTAACACCCGAACAAAAAGACAGTTTTGCTCCTTTGTGTCCTGATTTTGTTGTTGAGTTGCGTTCTCGGACTGATTCCTTGAAGAAACTTCAAGAGAAAATGCAAGAATATATAGAGAACGGTGCTAAATTGGGTTGGTTAATTGACAGGCAAAATCGGCGGGTAGAAATTTATCGCCCCGGTCAAGATGTTGAAATTATCGAAAATCCTGCCACTCTATCAGGGGAAGATGTACTGCCTGGTTTTGTGTTGAATTTAGAAGAAATTATGTAAATAAAGTAAATAGTAAGGCCCAACACAGATTCAAAAACGAATGCCTGGATAAACAGTGATGAATAGTTGGTGTATTCGCCTTCAGAATCCGTGTCGTGCTGCCTCATTTCACCCTCACAGCAAATCTTTCAATTTATCATCTTCTCCCAACACCTTAATTACCTGTTTTATCTCCTGCGTCCTGTCCTTTTTCACAATCAAAGTCACATTACCATCTCTGACAACTACGACATCTTCTAAACCAATGGTGACAATCACCTCTTTGTCATCGGCTGCATAAAAAATGCCACCTTTCGTATCAATTCCGACGTGTTTTGCTAACTCCACATTCGGTTTGTCTCCTTGCAGCAAACGACCGATCGCATTCCAATCTCCCAAATCGTCCCAACTAAAGCCTACGGGCAGAACACAGGCTTTTTGCGTCTTCTCCATCAGCGCGTAATCGATGCTAATTTTGGGTAATTCCGAGTAAGCCTGCGCGCCTTTTGCTTCCAAAGCTGCCATCATTTCTGGTACATGATTTCGCAATTCTGTCAAGACAGTTCCGACTCGAAATACAAAAATTCCGCCGTTCCAACTAAACTTGCCGCTGGCTACAAATTCTTCCGCAGTTGTGCGATCGGGCTTTTCCGTAAATCTCGCCACCCGATAGGCCGGAAAACCTCCAAAACTGCCAATTTCCTCGCCTTGTTCGATGTAGCCGTAGCCGGTGGAAGCATAACTCGGTTTTACTCCCAAAGTGGCGATCGCATCCTGATTTCTCGCCAACTCGGCCGCCGCCTCCAAAGTCTTGATAAACTCCTGTGGTTCCCCAATCCAGTGATCCGCCGGGAAAAAACCAACAACCGCATCCTCACCGTAACGCTTCGCAGTTTCTATAGCAGTCCAGGCCACAGCCGGCGCAGTATCTCGGCCCTCTGGTTCCGCCAGTAAATTCTCCGGCGGTAACAGCGGCAACTGTTCGCGAACCCCCTCCGCCAACATTTCCGACGTTACCACCCACAAATCGTCCCAACCGTTACCTAATTCCAAAAGTCTTTCCGCAGTCGCTTGCAGCAAACTCTTGCCGCTACCGTCGAGACTCAAAAACTGCTTGGGCCGCTGCTTGCGACTCAGTGGCCAGAAACGTTCGCCTTTACCGCCGGCCAGAATCACAGGAATTAAGGTTCTACTCATTGTTTAAAGTTTAAACTGTTCACATCTATTTTGCCTTGATACTGGTAGGGACACGGCAATGCCGTGTCTTTACCCGTAGCTTAATTTTTAATTCTACCTTCTATCTTCTGCCTGTGACTTTTTCAATCCAATTAGTATCACGATAAATGTAAGGTGCGCCGCAGCGCACTTTACCCAAGATCAGACCGATAAACTTTCGTTAACGAATCCTTTAAAATCGCTATAACCACGAGCAATTAGGCATTGGCTGTTACTTCGATAATTCGATGTTAAGTTCGTTCACAACGCGGCGTTTGAGCGGGAGGGATTTTTCACGGGGCAGCAAATCAAATACTTTCCGAAAAGCATCATCTACTTGTTCAAATGGTATTTGTCCTTTCTCATTAAAAACTACTTTTCCCGATTGGTCGAGGATGAGAGTTTGTGGTACGAAACCTTCGTAATAATGGCTAGGTTCTGTGAGTTCCGGTGACGGTTGCGGAGGCAAAGAGTCAATGCTTATGGGCATAAAATCGGCTTCGCGGCCGTAAAATTCCTGGAGTTGAGAGACGACGATCGCATATTGCTTGGAGTCGCTGCTGTCGTCTGTGTAAAACACTAACAATACGGGTTTATGGCGTTTAAAAGAATCTGCAATCTTGACTTTAGGAGGAACTAGGGAACCGTTGCCGGCGTAGAGGGCAAATATTGTACCGTCAAAGCGATCGTCCGTAAGAGTTGCCAAGGCTGGGGCCGTGCCACTTAGCAGTATGAAGCTAAGTGCGATCGCCACTGTTACAAGACTGGCTGACAAGATTCGCCTCAGCCAGCGGATGCCAGAAGCAGCAGTAACAAGTGATTTTTTTTTCTCAGGAAATATCATAGGTTGTGGGCAGTTGCTGTAAGGAAACCGAAATCAGATGCAAAAACTTTCCTAAGTTTATCAGCAAAATGTAGGCAAATGTTGTTGAGTAGGTTAAAGTAGTTTCGGCTCGACGATCGTAAATTGCTGATAGTGGCGATCGACAAGGCGATTCTACAGGCCCAAGATCACTATTTGCGATCGGCTTTTTAGGGGCGGGCTGGAAGTGTCCGCGCCACAATAAAATTTATTTGTGGTGGCATGGGCTTGTAGCTTCTGAAAATAATGCAAGATGTTAAATCCAAGTGATAACTAGAAACTGAAAACTGGGAATTTACAACTAATGATAACTTTGCTTGACGCACTCCTCGCCCAAACGCCGGCTGCTGATGTTTCCGGGCCGGCTCAAATCAATCTGGCGCAGGCCCTTGTTTTAGGAATTGTACAAGGATTAACAGAGTTTTTGCCTATCAGCAGCAGCGCTCATTTGAAGGTAGTGCCGATCGCCCTGGGATGGGGCGATCCCGGAGTTGCTTATACTGCTGTTATTCAGTTGGGCAGCATTGTTGCAGTGCTTTGGTATTTCTGGAAAGACTTGACAAATATAGCTGTTGGTGCAGTCGAAGCCCTGGTGCAGCGCAACTACAAATCCCATGAGTTTCAAATGGCGGTAGCACTGGTTTTGGGAACAATACCTATAGTCTTTTTTGGGCTGCTAATCAAGGCATTGGTTCCAGATTTTGACAACTCGCCACTTAGAAGTTTGGCCAGTATCGCCATTGCTTCGATCGTCATGTCGCTACTGTTAGCAATAGCAGAAAAAATTGGCAAGCGCAATCGCACTTATGAAAAGTTAACTGTCTTAGACGGTATTTTGATGGGATTAGCTCAAGCAATCGCCTTGATTCCGGGGTGTTCGCGATCGGGTTCCACTCTAACAGCAGGATTGTTCATGGGATTGGAAAGACCCGCCGCCGCGCGGTTTTCTTTTTTATTGGGAATTCCGGCAATTACTCTGGCTGGATTAGTGGAATTAAGGGGTGATTTGGGACAAGGAATCAGCGATGCGGGAGTTGCAGCTTTGATAGTGGGAACGATTTCGTCATTGGTGTTTTCTTATTTGTCGATCGCATGGCTGATGAAGTTCCTGCAAACTCAAAAGACGTGGATATTTGTGTTGTATCGGCTAGCTTTTGGCGTCGCCATTTTAACGGCGATCGCAGGTGGGGCAGTTAAAAATGCGTAGGTTGTTATAATTACAAGGACAGGCAAGATGCCTGTTCCACAAAACAAGAACAGGCAAGATGCCTGTTCCACAAAGAGTAAATTTTCTTGTGGAACGGGCCGAAGAGCCCGTTCATAAAAAGCTTATTAATAGCTGACAAGCTGTTAGCTTTTAACTCAAAGTGAGCGTCGCCGTGAAGGAGGTAGAATGCCCGAAGACAGCGAGCGCCAAAATGCACAATTAGCGCTAATTATGCTGGTTCCTGCTGCTAGCATTGGTGTAGCGATGTCCTTCTTTATCGCTCCCGGAATTGTGGGAACAATAGTATCAGATTTCAAACGGCTTCTCCGTTCAGAATCCCAGTGCTAATATATGGAAGAGTATCGCAACAAAAGCGATTATTTCCCGCACGGCTGGGTTGACAAAAGAGCGGTGTTATGCTGGCAAAAACAACTAAGCCTGTCAGGAACCCGTCAAAATTTTGAGTTTCATAAATACATATTTTTGATACATCCTCTCACAGCCAAGCTAAATTCACAACCCAGAACTTATCCTGATTCTAAAGGCGATCGACCTTAGCAAACTATGTCAATACCGAAAAAAGGAACAAGAAAAATAATTGTTGATGGGGAGCCTTTCATCTGGCTAATCCGAAGACAAGCTACTAATATGCAAGCAGACTACGGTTGGGGAAATCTTCATGTTGCTGTCGAACACGCCCAAAAACCGGGCTCGGTGTTAGTTATCCTCACCGATCGACCTCATCCTCAAGGTTGGAGTGCAACTAACTGTGAATGGATACCGGTGAAACCTCGAGATGGAGCGCCACCAGAAGTAAGAGTGTGGAAGATTATTTCCACGCAAGAAGTGAAACCAGTAACACCCTCTGATGTAGGACAATGGATACGGCAAGCAGTGCAACTTGGATGGCAGCCTCGGCTACCTGGAATAACTTTTGAGGTGCGGATTGCAGGACTGTTTATGGAAAAAATATAATGCTGTATATTTAGCAACCAGACAAGTCAATTCTGTTAAAGACAATTCACTCGCCTAGACTGGCAGAAGCGATCGGGCGATCGCTTCTGTCAGCCTAGACAAGTTAAACTGTAAACATTCTCCGCTAACTAATAACTAATAACTAATAACTAATAACCATGAGCGACTTATCAATCCGGCCCGCCCTAATCACCAAAGTTATCCCCGACAGCATCTGCGCCGAAATGGGATTTGAACCCGGAGACTCAATCGTCGCCGTCAACGGTCAAAAACCCCGCGACTTGATTGACTATCAATTCCTGTGCGCGGATGAATTTCTCGAATTAGAAGTATTAGACACTAAAGGCAAAACTCACAAATTAGAAATAGAAAAAGAGTATGACGAAGACTTGGGAGTGGAATTTGAAACTGCTCTTTTTGACGGACTAATTCAGTGCAACAATCGCTGTCCTTTTTGCTTTATTGACCAACAACCACCGGGAAAGCGGGAAACTTTGTATCTCAAAGATGATGACTACCGCCTCAGCTTTCTTTATGGTAGCTATCTCACTCTCACAAATCTGACTCAAAAAGAGTGGGACAGAATCGAACAAATGCGGCTTTCTCCTCTCTATGTTTCCGTGCACGCTACGGAACCAGAAGTACGAATTAGGCTGTTAAAAAATCTCCGCGCTGGGAAGATTCTCGAACAAATCAAATGGTTTCAAGAACGCCGCTTGCAAATTCACGCTCAAGTAGTTGTTTGTCCCGGTATTAATGACGGCGAACATTTAGAACGCACTTTGTTAGATTTGGCAAAGTTTCATACTGGAAGTATTCCCGCTGTAGCATCGGTGGCTGTAGTGCCGGTGGGTTTAACTCGCTTTCGCCCTGCCGAAGATGAACTAATCGCAGTAACTGCCCAAAAAGCGCGAGAAGTAATCGAGCAAGTGCAGAAAATTCAAGGGCTTTTGAGTACAGGAAAAGGCGGCGGAAAAGCGAAAAAGCAGAATGCAAAATCGCGCTGTATTTGGCTGGCTGACGAGTGGTTTTTAATCGCGGGTTTAGATTTGCCGTCGGCTGCTGATTACGAAGATTATCCCCAAATTGGTAACGGTGTGGGTTCGATTCGCCAGTTTATCCAGCAGTTTGAAACGGCTTTTGAGAAGCTGCAAACGATGCAAGTCGAGCCAGAGCGCAAGTTAGTTTGGGTGGTGGGGAATGCTGTAGAAAAAGCTTTTGAGCCGATCGTACAACAACTAAACCAAATTCCCGGCTTGTCCGTCAACATGGCCGCACTGTGCAGCAACTACTGGGGACAAACTATCACTGTCACGGGTTTGCTCACCGGGCAAGATTTGCTGGAAGCTTTGCAGGGGCGAGACTTGGGAGATGGCATTCTGCTGCCGTCGGTGATGCTAAAACAGGGGGAACCGCGTTTTCTCGACGACATGACCCTCGAACAGCTCGCCAGCTCGCTAAAAACCCGGATTTTGCCGGTGAGCGGAGTAGAGGAACTAATCTCGACGGCGATCGGTCTGGCAACTGCTGAGGTTGAATTGTAAATTTTGAATCGAACATTCAAAAGTTAAGATGAGTAGGGTAATTCTGACTTGTAACTGGCGAGTTCAGGCTACAGACTAGAAATTTGAGACCTCAATCTTGCTCTAAAATTGTCTCTAGGATTGCAGAGTAATTAAAAAATTATGCGTGTTTTTCGTCAAATCATCGTAGTCGGAGTGGGCGCTGCAATTACTTTGGGCAACGCCCCACAGAGTGCTTCAGCACAGTCTCCGACTCAATCTCAGGACAGTTTGGCCCGCTTCAATCAGCTCGAATTAGGGCAGAAGGTTCGATCGACCTCGAACACAGCTGCAGAATCAGCGTCACAGGCCGAACAGTCGATCGCCCTTAACCCTCAAACTGGAACCGAGCAAGCATCAAAGCCTCAACAGGCTGCTCCGGCTTCCCCATCAACTCTGTCTCAGGCCGGTGCAACGCCTCTTAGAGGCTTGGAACCGACACAGACTCAGCAGCCTTCCCCGAACCCTCCCAACAATGTTCCTGTGCCCAGTTCCCCGGTACCCATCCTCCGGGGCACTCCGAACGAAAGTTTCCCCCCTGTCCCTCCGAGGGGTATTTTAGACACCAAGCCTCCGGCTTCCCTGGAACCCAACCCGAATCCCCTGCAGTTTCCGACAAACCCGGAGGATGTCAGGATCGAGCAAACTGAGTCAATTACCTTGCAGCAGGCGATCGACCTCGCGCGCCGCAACAGCCAAGTTTTGCAAATCGCCGGACAGCAAGTGGAACAAAGCAGAGCAGCTTTGCGCGAACAGCAAGCTGCTCTTTATCCAGACCTGAATTTTCAAATGGACGCCAGCCGCTCTGTGACTGCCGGCGGAGAACTCGGAATCCGGGCTGGGCAACGCCGCCTCAACGCTCTGGCTAACCGAACCGGGCAACCCGCCGAGCAAGCCGGCACAAATTTCGGCAGCAACAGTCTCAACAGCACTTTGCAGTTGAGCTATGACATCGATTTGTTCGGAAGACGGCGGGCTAACATCCGCGCGGCCGAGGAACAGTTGCGCCTTCGGGAACTGGATGTGGAACGCCAAGCCGAGGAACTCCGCTTCGACACTGCTGAGGCTTACTACACCTTGCAAAACGCGGACGGACAAGTTGCCATCCGCCAAGCTTCGGTGAGAAATGCCCAGCAAAGTTTGCGGGATGCCGAAGCCCTGGAACGGGCAGGGGTGGGAACCCGGTTTGCTGTGTTGCAGGCTCAAGCAAATTTGGCTAACGAAGTGCAACAACTGTCAGTTGCCCGTCGCGATCAGCGAGTTGCCCAGCGGCGTCTGGCTGAGATTTTGAATGTCAGCCAGTCGGCGAACTTGACGGCGGCAGATCCGGTAGAGCAAGCGGGCTCTTGGAGGCTGTCTTTGGAAGAGAGTATTGTGCAGGCTTTTAAGAATCGCCCCGAGTTGGAACAGCAGTTGGTGCAGAGGGATATCAGCAAGCAGCAGAGGCGATCGATTCAGGCGGGGCGTTTGCCTCAACTGAGTGTTGGGGGTGGTTACAACGTGCTGGGACTAGACCCTGATAACCCCGATCCGTATACTTCTCGCGGCTGGGCCGATGGTTATTCGATCCGGGCGAATCTGACTTGGAGTATCTTCGATGGGGGCGCCGCGAACGCGAGGGTGAAACAGCGGGATGCTGATATTGCGATCGCCGAAAGTCGATTTGACCAACTCCGCAATCAGGTGCGCCGGGAAGTAGAACAAGCTTATTTTGGCTTAGAGTCGAGTTTTGAGAATATCGAAACTTCTGAGGCGGGGGTTTTGCAGTCAAGGGAAGCTCTGCGTCTGGCGAGACTGCGGTTTCAAGCTGGTGTAGGTACTCAGACGGATGTGATTCAGGCGGAAACTGATTTGACTAGGGCTGAGAGAAACCGATTGTCGGCAATTGTCACCTACAACCTGGGGCTTTCGTCTCTCCAGCGGGCTGTGAGCAATCTTCCGACTAATAACCTCTCGGATGCTCCTTGAGATTGAGTTGGGGCGAGCTTTAATTACCAGAACAATTAGACATCGGGGTATTAAACGTCCGACACATTAGTTAATATTTTGTAATAGAGTTCCATGTCAACTGCGTTAAGGAATCGGCAATGGCCAATATCAAGTTTGTGAAGGAAAATCAGGAAGTCATCGCAGCAGACGGAGCCAATTTGAGGCTCAAAGCTCTAGAAAACCGCATCGATTTGTACACATTTTCGGGAAAGATGATGAATTGCGGGGGCTACGGTCAATGCGGCACCTGCATTGTGGAAATTGTCGAGGGCAGTGAAAATCTGTCGCCCCGCACTGACTTTGAGAACCGCAAGCTCAAGAAAAAGCCCGAAAACTATCGGTTGGCTTGTCAAGCTATGGTCAATGGCCCGGTGAGCGTCAAGACTAAACCGTGACTCTCAGAAGGCAGAAGGTTGATTAACAGAAAGAAAAATGCAGAATGCAAAAATTGTGTTTTTTTTCCTATTTCACTGTATAATCACGCCTTTTGCTCGCCTAGGAAAAGAAACTTGGTTTCTAGGACAAATAAGAGATTGGGTAGGGAGGCATCCAGGCAGAAAGCGGGTTTCGACGCTTGTCCGTCAGCTCTTCTTCTGTCTTCGAGTTTGCCTTTTGCCTTTGAGTGATATCCTAGTTGTGTGTGTTTTTCTATTTTCCGATAGAGGCGAGCGTCTTCATGGAAGTTAACGATTTAGGGTTTGTGGCAACCATTCTGTTTGTATTGGTTCCCAGTGTTTTTCTAATCATTCTGTACATTCAAACAGCTAGCCGTCAAGGTAGAAAAGATTAGCAACTGCTGTTATTTCTGTCAGGCGCAAGCTGCTTGCAAAAAAAAAGCGCCAACAGCTTTTTGCTGAGGCGCTTTTTTTATTAACTGTTGAGTGTTAGCTGCTAAGGAATGAGAATTAAATAACTTACAATGCGTGATGGTTTTTGTGAGATGGGCGTCCCGCCCGTCCAGAAAGGGCGGGCTATAAGCCCAACCCCTACTCCGCACTTTCAAGAGTGTAAATTATTTAATTCGCGATCCTAAGTGTTAACGATGAGATTCTAGCCGACTGTGCGGGCTAGCAAGACGGGACAGTTGGCATAAACTCGCACGTAGTCTGATAGCGAATTTCCTAGGAGTCGATCGATATCCACAAAGTTTTTGGCAACGCTGGGTCGCCGATCCGGGGAACCGATTACCAACAAGTCGGCATTCATTTCGTCTGCAATCCGACAAATTTCTTCCCCTGGCTTGCCTGTAGCACTCACGCAGCGGTAGCTAACTCCCATTTGTTTGGTTAGTGCTACTGCTGGGGCCAATACAGCGTCTTTTTCAGCACTTGTTGTTAAATCTGTGCTGGATTTTCCCGTCAAATCTTTGGTGACGTGTACTAAAATTATCTCTCCGCCACTGACTTCTTTGACCAAAGATAGCGCCAGCTCTAATGACTGTTTGGCAGCTTCTGATTTGTCTACCGCCACCATGACGCGCTTAATTTTTTTGACGTAGATGTCGTCTTTTACTAACAACATCGGTCTGGATGTTAGCTGGAAAACGTACTGGCTGACTGAGTTTTCCAAAATCGATTGCAGCCGTCCGAGTCCGCGGGAACCCATAATTACTAAGTCGGATTGTTCTTCTTCTGCGACTTGGCAAACTGTGGTTTTCGGATCTCCCTGTTTGAGCCGGGGGTTGACTTTGCTGGGATCTATTTTCAAAGACTGGACTGCTTGTGCTAAAATCTTGCCTCCTTCTTCCAATTTCTCGGCCATGCCATCGGAGGTTACTTGCGGGGGCACGACGTGCAAGACGGTGACAGAGGTTTGTTGCAAGGAAGGGATGTCCATCAACATATTAAACATCTCTTCGCACAAGCCGCGACCGGCGACGGCTACTAAAATTTTTTCTATCATGGTTTTGGCGGTTAAAACAGTTGAGTTTTCTTGTGCGACGTTAAACTAGGCCGTTGGTACTCTAGTTCATTAATGTTAAGCATAGGCCTGAAGTTTGTCTTATGATTTGTAGAAATGTAGCGTTTTGGAACGATTTGTAACGTGTTAAAGAACGATCGAACTCAACCAGAACTCGCACCGGCTGGTGCTATTCAAAATCGCCGCGGGATGGACTCTGAGGGCTGGTTTGAATATTTGGTGCGAGTGTACCCTCACCATACTGACTACAGCGGTGTGGTTTGGCACGGGACTTATCTGGCTTGGATGGAGGAAGCTAGGGTGGAAAGTTTGCGCTCTCTTGGCATCGAGTATGCAGACTGGGTGGCGCAGGGTTTGGAATTGCCTGTGGTGGAACTTTCGCTGCGCTACCACCGGGCTGTACAAATGGGTCAATCTGTGGCTGTCAGAACGCGGATGGCTGCTAGCGAGGGTGTGCGGCTGCTTTGGGATTACCAAATTCGATCGGCTGAGACTCAGGAGTTATATGTGACAGCACAGGTAACTTTGGTGGGTGTCGATCGCGACAAGAACAAGATTATCCGGCAATTGCCGCCGGCGCTAAAGGAGGCTTTGACAAGGCTTTCTGTTAAACCTTCTACCTAAGCTGCTGTTAACTATCAATTCTCGCCTCCAGAAAGCAACAATGATGAGTGTGGGTTTGTTTACTGAAAGACTGTATGCACCGGTGCGTCGCTCAAAGATTGTGGATATTATTTAATATTTAAGGGTGGCGACGCACCCGGAGCGATACTGTTGCATGAGTTTTGAGGATTTGTATAATTTATAATTATACCTTCTGCTTTCTGTTTTTTGCCTTCATTGGAACTTTTAATAATGTCAAAAAAACTGGAATTGCCAGAACCAAATATTGAACTTCAGCGCAATATTTTGGAAAAAACCGAGTTAAACTCTCCCTTAACAACTGAAGACAAAACTCTAGTTTCGGGAAAGCCAGACAGTTTAAAAAACGGTGAATTAGCTGACAGTCAAGGCAAAATTTGGGCGATCGTTTCGCTGTCTGCGGCGCTGCTAGCGGTGTCGCTGGCGGCGATTTTTATTAGGTTTAGCGAACGGGAAATCAGCCCGAATGCTACTGTTTTTAACCGTTTGTGGATAGCAACTGTGGTATTTGGAGTATGGAATGGTGCTGATGCTGCACGCCGCCGAATATCTGGGGCCAAAGTTGAAGAGCGATCGAGCTACACTCTGCAGGATGTGATGCTGTTAACAGCCGTAGGCGTGGTTTCTTCTGCTTCTTTGGGTTTCTGGGCCTGGTCACTGACTCAGACTAATGTCGCTAATTCTACTGTACTGCGAAACTTAACTCCTTTATTTACTACTTTGGGGGGATGGCTGCTGTTGGGGCGGCGCTTTGACAACAGGTTTTTGTTGGGACTGGCGGTGGCTTTGTCTGGCGCAATTGCGATCGGAATGGAGGATTTGCAAACGGCGCAAGACACTCTTGTCGGCGACATTGCTGCTCTTTTATCGGCGATGTTTTATGCAGGAAATCTGCTAATTTCAGAACATTTGCGAACCAAGTTTCCGGCGACAACTATATTGATGTGGCGCTGTTTTATTGGCAGTATCTTGGTTTTGCCATTGGTTCTGCTGGCGGGCGATCGAGTTTTCCCTTATTCTTGGCAGGGATGGCTGGCTGTAATTGGTTTGGCGGTGATTTGTCAAGCTTTCGGCCAGGGACTGCTCATCCACAGTCTCGGTCGTTTGTCGTCGGGATTTGTCGCTCTTTTTCTGCTGCTAGAACCCGTGATTACTGCGATTATTGCCGGGGTGCTGTTTGCGGAAAGTTTGAGCTTGTTTAATTGGTTTGCATTCTCCGTAGTTTTGGCGGGAATATATTTGGCAAAATCTAGCAGTTCGGCAGATAAAAAATAAAACACACAGGAAATAAACTTAAATGGTTGCAACATCAATTAGCCTGAATCGCTGGCATTATGACTTTAGTTTGCTGCCTCAATATTTGGAGGTGCTGTTTGCTAAATTGCGGATTGCTGTGGTGTTCGGCGGGGACTGCGATCGCCCCGGATCAGTGATTTACAAAACTCACAATCCCCGCGCTTGGAAGAGTTACGAAGTCGTCGCTCGCGAGATTGCTACAGCATTAGCAGAAATTGGCTTTCAGCAAGTCTTTGTCCTGCCTGACGACATGAACTTACCGGAACAACTAAAACAAAAAAATATCCATTTAGTGTGGCTGAATACTGGCGGAGTCCAGGGATACAATCCTGTTTGTCACACTCCCGCATTGTTGGAAATGTTGGGAATGCCTTATGTCGGTCACAATCCTTTAAATAGTTCAACTTTAGATAACAAACACGCTTTTAAACGGGAACTGCAATCAGTCGGAATTAAAACCGCTCCTTTTATGACGTGGCATCCTTCTCAAGGGATTTTGCAGCCTAATTTGCATCAGCGTTTTGCCATTGCTTTTGGTGACTATCAAGGGCCTTTTGTTGTTAAACCAGTATCCGGTCGCGCTTCGCTGCACGTTCATTTTGTAGACAAAATTGAGGGTTTGTCTGAGGCGGTTTCGGAAGTTCACCGAGCTACTCACAATACTGCTTTAATTGAAAAGTATTTGCCGGGACGAGAATTTTGTGTGGCGGTTTGTGGCTATGTTAAATATGCTAAAGGCGGTTTTGGTAAAGATACAAAACCTTTTGCTTTTTCGACGGTGGAGCGCGTGCTTGAGCCTGACGAACTTATCTTTACTTCTATGGACAAAAAAGCGATTACGGCAGATCGAGGACGGTTGATGGGCGGTGAGGAACCTGAACTCAAACGAGAGTTAATTGAGTTAGCTCGAAAAATTTATTGGGAGTTTAGTTTGAACAGTTTGGTGCGGATTGATGTCCGCAGTGATGCTGATGGAACGCTTTATGTTTTGGAAGCAAATCCCAAACCGGATCTGAAACATCCAGGGGAAAATGTGACGAGTTTGGTAGCTTTAGGTTTGGCGGAATACGGGATGAGTTATAACGATTTAATTTTTAGTTTATTGGCGGATAGGTTGGATTATTTGTTGACTCAGCATATCGAAATTATTCCTCATATTGTGGATTTGCTGCATTAATCGGACTTGCAGGGTGGGCTGCACCTTACCTGTAAACAAAAGGGATTTGTAAAGAAATATAAATTGTTGAGCAAAGTCAACACAGGCTGGCAAGTTGTGATAGCTTTGAGTAAGATCGCGATTTGTGGATGTCCCTTTTTTGGTCATAATCAAAATCCCTCAATTTATATCAGTTAGATACCACAAATGGAAGCATTACTTTTATTCATAGGATTTGGAGGCGGGGCATTAGTCTGCTGGCTAGTTTTGAATAAGCGAAATTCACGCAATTTGGTACGGATGCAGGGTTCGCAGGAGGCGATATCGAATTTGGCTGCTCAGTTGGATGCCCGAACTTCGGAATTGCGGCAAAAGGTGCAGAATGAAAATCAGCTAAATGCTGAATTGTCTCAGTTGCAAAGTCGGTTGGAAACTGTGACTCGCGAGCAAGAAGTGTTAAATAATCAAGTGTCGGAAATGGAAGAATTTTTGGCAGGAATTGCCCAGGATCGATCGCAAATTGATACTCTGATTGCTGATTTGCAGTTTCAGCTAGAAAATGCTCAACAAGCTGAGTCCCAGTTAGCAGAAGTGGCAGAACTTCAAGAGCAGTTAGAAGTTGCGGATCAGGAGCGATCGCAACTTAACGCTCAATTGCTGGAAATGCAAGCAGAGTTAGAGGCGGTTGATGCAGAACGTTCTCAATTTCATGCTCTGCTGTCGGAATTTGAGAGTCAGTTGGAAACGGCTAGCCAAAGCAGATTGCAGGTACAGTACCAGTTGTCGGAAACTCAAATTAAGTTCGATCGCTCGATTCAAGAGCGCGAGCAACTTCAGTCTCAACTATCTGGTTTGCAAGATCAACTGCAATTAGTCGAAGCAGAGCGATCGCAACTGCAATCCCAGTTAGAGACAGCTAACAGAGAGCGATCGTATCTTTACTCTCAACTCTCGGAATTTCAAAGTCAAATCGCTACAGCTAATCAGGCTCAAAATCAACTGCAATCTCAAGTAGGGGCATTAGAAAATCATTTAGAAACCGTCTATCAAGAACGTTTGCAGCTAAATTCGCAGCTATCAGAATTGCAAACCAACTCCCCAGCGGACGAGCCAGAATCTCCAGAACCGGAAGTAGAGCCTACTTGAGTATAAATCAAAGATAGGACAGAAGCCCTCAGCAATCGGACATCATATTTACTCCTAAATTCCTAACAATCGAGCGGGGTTTTCCTTCATCATTAAATTAATTTCAGGCTGAGAAATGCCTTCAGCAATCAATTTTTTCACAAATAACTTGTAGCCTTCAGCAGGTAAAGGATCGGGTTTTCTTCCCAAATCTGTACTCATAACAAAATGCTCGGCTCCGATTAGTTTAATCGCTGCTGCCATTTTACTAATAGAAACTTGATGCCAGTTTTTGTGACCCTCATCAGCGGCATTTTCTCCCATCAAATCGTTCACAAATGCGAGTTCTAAGAAAGCTCCGGCTGCGGCGGCTGTTTGCAGATTTTTTAGGGACAAACCGGGTACATCCGCCATTGCGTGGGTAATCAGGATGTTTTTAATATTGAGCAGGTTGGCTTCAGCTACAACTGCCATCACTTCTTCTGAGGAAATATGACCAGTTTCCAATACCAAATTCTCTTTAGCTACAATCTTCAACACCGCTGCTGTTTCCGGTAAAACCTTGCCATTTTCCGCAACTTTAATCCCCATTCCCGGCTTGTGAAAAACCTGCAAGTGATGCTCAGCATCAACCGTTGGCAGCCACACTACTTTACCGTATTTGCCACCGATGCGGTGCATTGCGTCAACAGCGTCGGGATTAATGCCGCCTACCGAATGATTGAGAACAATTCCTCCGAAAACTTGGATTTCTGGTACTATTTTATTAACCAGAACTGCCCGCGCTGCTGTGCTGGCATAATGATTTTTCAATACCACAGCTTTCATCTTCGCCCTAGCAGCTAATTTCGCTACTTCAAAATCATCCAACCTGCGGGGAATCACATCAGGAGAAGAATGAATGTGAAAGTCGATCGCACTTTCGATCGTACTCTGTGGCAAATTGATTATCGGCGGATCTGCGACAGCATAAACTGGCAGACAAAACCAATAGCAAACCATCCAAACAAACGTTAAAAAAACAGCTTGCATTCCTCCCCTCTGCGTTCTCTGCGCCCTCTGCGGTTCATCCCCTCTTAATCCTCTCAAATAAAAGATTTAACCACATTTGCCAAAGCTTCAGCATTCTCTTCGTGCATACCCAAAGAACCGGGAATAACTCGCGATTCAACACCCGGTAATTCCGTTAATGCTTCCATTTCAGCCTTGGATTTGGGCGGCGCATTTTCAGCAATTACAATCATCACCGGCACTGCTAAGTGTTGAAATTTATCTGTAAATTCCGATCGCACTTTAGCCGGATCTAAACCACCAGTCACAAAGGCAGCGGAACCGTATCGAGCACCGGGTTTTTGCGTCACTTGCCATTTGCTTTGGATGAAATCCGGCGTGACTTTAGCTGCATCGGCGTAGACGTGGCGGCGGTACATAAAACTCAGGAATGACGGCGCAGTGTTGAGTTTGTATAGGAATTGTCCCAGTAAGGGCGATCGTACTAATTCTCTCACGATTCCATGCCACCCGCTTTGCTGTTTGCTCATCGTCGGCAAAGGCCCGCGCCAAGTCGGCGCTGCTAAGACAATCTTTGACCAAACATTGGGCTGTGATTGCGCTAATTGCATCACATAACCCGCAGCGTGACCTGCCGCAACTACAGCCACAGGACTATTAAAAATTGACTCAACAAAATCCTTGAGAAATTGATGATATAATTGCGGTTGATAGTCGGTTCGCGGGCGATCAGATTCGCCAAAGCCCGGCCAATCTAAACTCATAACTTGAAAGTTAGAAGCTAACAATTCTGCTAAAGGACGCATTTCTTCTCGCGTCGAAACCGTACTGAAAGCCGGCAGCAACAATACAGGATTTCCCTGCCCTCTGGTTTCGTAAATAACTTTGATTTGCGTTTCTTTCCAATTCCAGAGATATTCTTGAACTGCGGCGGAATAGTTGCCAGAATTTGATTTTGTTAAATTTGTAGTTTGAGTCATGGCTGTTTATTCTTTTAATTTGCTTCGGCTTGCTTGCTTAATTCACAAGCAAGTGCCTTATTTTTCATCATTTGAAAAATGTTGTAAAATCCGTTAGCGCGGGAAGGTGTCAGACTCACATTCAATCCCGTGTCTTGAATAAAATCTGGGGTAATGGTGACAATTTCAGCAGGCGTTAATCCGCTCAAACCTTCCACCAGCAAGCCAACTAATCCTTTGACTAACTGAGCGTCTGAATCGCCTTGATACAGAACTTTTCCGTCTGCCAAATTTGCGGTAATATAAACTTGCGACACGCAGCCAGAAACTTTGTTTTCCGGCAGTTTATCGCTTTCGGGAAATGCTGGGAGTCGCTTGGCATACCACAGCAGTTGTTCGTAGCGTTGTTTCGGATCGGAATGTCGCTGAAAGCGCTGAACGATTTTAGCTAAAGCAGCAGGTAGCGCGGTGTTTGCAGACATGATTCACTCGTAGCGGTTTACTTCGTTAATATTATACCTTCGATTGTAGCAGGAAGGGCGATCGATTTGAGATTTTAGATTTGAGATTAGGACTTACGCATGAGATAGTAGGGACACGGCAATGCCGTGTCCTCATGGGTTTTTAAGACACGATCTTAAACTAAACAACTGTTCAGGTGTTCTCGAATTTGAGCGATATCTAAGTTGCGGCCGATGACTACGAGTTGATTCTTAGGTGCGGTAAACCATTCCGAAGCATCTAGTTCGTATCTGGGGCCGCTGAGTTGAAATATGTGTCTCATCGGACTGTCGTTAAACCAGAGAATTCCTTTTGCCCGAAATACATCGAAGGGCATTTTTTCCGTGAGAAATTCTTGAAATTTGCGGACATCAAAAGGTCGATCGCTCTCAAATGATAGTGAAATAAATCCGTCGTTATCTAAGTGATGAGATTGATGTCCGTGATGGTGGTGTTCGTGATGGTGTTCGTGATGGTGTTCGTGTTTTTCCTCAATTTCAAGACTGTTGAAAATATCTGCTTGCGTTAAACCCACACCCAAAATTAAGGGTAGAGGAACTTCACCATATCGAGAGTGTAAAATTCTCGCTCCTTCCTTAACTGTGCGAATGTAAGATTCTAACTCTTCTACTTTTTCTGGAGGAGCGAGATCGGTTTTGTTTAGCAGCACAATATCTGCAAATGCCACTTGTTTAAAAGCTGCTTCGCTGTCAAAATGATCGGGAGTGAAGGTTTCGCTATCGACTACGGTAAGTACAGAATCTAGATTAGTTAAATCCCGCAATTCGGTGCCGACAAATGTCAGGATAATCGGCAGCGGGTCGGCCACTCCGGTGGTTTCAATCACCATGCAGTCGATGCGTTCTTCTCTTTCTAAAACTCGGTAAACTGCATCGACTAAGCCTTCGTTAATAGTGCAACATATGCAACCGTTGCTAAGTTCTACCATGTCATCGTCTGTAGAAAGTAGAAGCTGCGAATCGATGTTTATATCGCCAAATTCGTTAACTAAAACCGCAACTTTTAAGTCTTGGCGATTTTTGAGTATTTGATTGAGCAAAGTGGTTTTTCCACTGCCGAGAAATCCGGTAATTATAGTTACTGGCATCCCTCTTTTGGGAAGATCGGCAATTAAATCTGGGGTTTGTACGGTGAGATTAGTCATTGTTATTCGTTGGTTAATTGTAGAGACCTTGCTGTTAATTTGCAAAGCCGATCGCACCTCATCGCTGACAGCCCGGTGCGATCGCCTCTGCTAAGATACGGGCGATCGAGCCGATCGCGCGCATTTTATTTGATAATCATTCTCATTATACGTGAAAATGCGGTTGGCGCGCAAGCTCTACAATTACAGATCGGTGCAATATCTCCGATCGAGCGTTAATCTGAAGAGGTTACTGTAGTTAACGAGCGCGATCTATCCACAAACAGGAGAATAGATGGTATTTAGTAACTAGCCGGATTGTTTCTTAGGAGTTTGGGCGATCGCGCAGAAATAACTATGTAAAAATGTTATTTATCTAAAAGCAAAGCGGTATAATATATTGTGAAAAAAATCTGGCTAAAATATCGAGTTTTTAGGCAGTTGTATTCTTAGGATTGGGTTTGCTATTAACCCTCGCCCTTTCGCTTTCTTTTGGTGCGGTACCCATGAGTGCCGATCAATTGTGGCAAGCATTTCTGCACCGAGGTGATGCTGTCCATCAAACTATTTTATGGGAATTGCGTTTGCCCAGAGTTGCGGCAGCGCTGACGGTTGGTGCGGCTTTAGGAATGTCGGGGGCTTTGCTGCAAGGGTTACTCCGCAACGGTTTAGCAGATCCTTTTGTATTAGGAATTTCGGCGGGTGCAGGGTTGGTTGCGATTACCATGCTGACTTTGGGAATATTTCAAAGTTGGGTGCCTTTGGCGGCTTGGATAGGTGCTATTTTAACTTCGATGCTGGTATACTTTTTAGGAAAAACTAAAACGGGAATTTCTGTGGAACGTTTGGTTTTAGCTGGTGTGGCTGTGAGTTCTCTTTTTGGGGCAATACAAACTACACTGTTGCTGTTAGCTGAAGACAGCCGCTTGCAAGCTGCTTTGAATTGGTTAATCGGTAGTTTGAACGGTCGCGGTTGGTCGGATTTGCAGGTTGCTGCACCTTATATTTTGGCTGCTTTGCTGTTAGGATGTTTTTTGGGGCGATCGATAAATTTGCTGGCTTTGGTTTCTCTAAAAGTGAGAAAGCTAAAGGCATTCCAAAGCCCGCAGCGATCGGAAACCTGGTTTTTGAGCCTGACTCCCAATGCTGTCGGATCGCCATCAAGAAGCTAGATCCAGAGGTGGCAAACCGCGCAACTGTCGCAGCGAGTTGATACACATCTGACAGTCGCAGCCAAACAGCGCCACCGCCTCATCGCTTTCTGCTTCCGAAAAATCCAGCATCGCCACCCGTTCTTCACCCGGGCGCTGCCAACTGATTCTTACTTTAGAATTAGCAGCAGCAGACTTGCCAGAAAGCCGCACGCAACTCAGGCGCTGAGTGTGGGGCGATCGCACGCATTGAGGCGAATCAGCCGATTGGGCTGGTATTTCGCCAATTAGAGCGGGATTGGCGATCGCGCTCAAAGACATCACAGATCCAAACAGCGTCGGACTTACAAGTAAAGTGAGGAGCAATCGATTCATTTGTCGTCCTTAAGAACTTTAACGTATACAATAGCCGATTATCTGTTGCAATTCAACAAGGTTTTCGTCCGACATCAGTACGATTTGCCGTTATTAAGGCTTAAAAGCCGAATATTTGCCGCCCAAACTTTCAACAATTATCCGCGTATTAGCAACTAGCATTTTCTGATAAGTATCACCTTGGCTCCCGATTTTAAGATTTGTTGCAATTTGAGTAAATTTAGATAGCCAGTGATAGCAAATTCATCCAATGCGGGTAAACTGATTTCAGCAAGGACAACTCGAAGCAGCGAACAAGTTTACCTCAAAAACCAAGTGGGGAGTGATGAGTACAGTTTTAGTGGTGGAAGATTCCCGCAGCCAGCGCGAGTGCATTTCACATCAGTTGAGATGCAGCGGATTGAATGTAATTCAGGCATCTGACGGTGTGGAAGCGCTGGATAAAATTGAGAAAAATTGCCCCGATTTAGTATTATTAGATGTCATAATGCCCCGTCTGGACGGCTACGGGGTTTGTCGTTTAATTAAAGCTAATCCCGAAACGAGGAACATACCGGTGGTATTTTTAACAGGGAAGGGACAGCAGTTAGCTTTATTTGCGAGGTTCCAGGGCGATCGCGCCGAGGCTTATGTTAGCAAACCTTGGCAGCCTAGGGAACTTTTGGCAACGATCAAAAAAGTTTTGCTCAATGCCAATATTAAGTTCGATCGAGCTTCAGCCGACGCTTGGACAGAATACGGAATTTTAAACTTAAGTACAGTCGAACTCTATCAAAGCCATGCCGATGCTTGGACAAAATACAGTTCCCAAATTATTAAATTGTACGATTCCAGCTTAGCAGCTTTCGAGCAAGCTTTGGCAATTGAACCGAGTCACTCGAATGCAAACAAGTATCGCAACCGAGTCCAGACAATCCGGGCAACTTTGATGAAAAAATTAGAGCAAACTAAACCTTGCAAAGTCTGCGATTATTATTACGGTAAGGATGGCATCAATTGTGCGATTCATCCTGCTGGTCGCCCTCCAGAACAGTGTCGCGATTGGGAATTTAATTAAACAAAAATGAAAACAAATAACCGCGCTAACTTAGAAAAGCTGCTGCAAGAAAGAAACGAACATCCCGAAAGAATGACGGAAATTGATGAAAAAATAAATTCAACTTTCCGCAAAAATTACGCAATTTTAGTAATGGATATGTCGGGATTTTCGCGCACGACAGTCCGCTACGGAATCATTCATTTTTTGGCAATGATTCACCGGATGCACGGAATTGTCAAACCGATAATTTCCGAATACGGTGGCACTGTAGTTAAGGAGGAAGCAGACAATATTTTTGCAGTTTTTTCCGATGTCAAATCAGCGGTGGAAGCTGCGATCGACTCTTTGAAACAAACGGCGGCTGTCAACACGACACTGCCGCCGGAGATGGACATTTACCTCTGCATTGGTATTGGCTGTGGGGATGTTTTGATGCTGGAAGGAGAGGATATGTACGGATCGGAATTTAATCTGGCATCCAAGCTGGGAGAGGATTTGGCGGAACGCGGAGAGATTTTGCTTACCTCAGCAGCCTTTGAAAAGTTGGAAGGTGACAAGCAAGATTGGGAAAAAATGGAACTTTCGATTTCAGGTTTGGAATTGGTGGCGTACAAGCGGCTTGAATAAACTTAATTTCTATTGTTATATCTTGGAAGACTCGGCGATTTAAATCGCGTCTACACCAAGTTTCGTCCGCCTGCGCGAAATTAAAAAATACAGCGTATTCCAGGTTTATGAAGTAAGGAGATAGCAAGAAGCGGCTGTAATTCATAAACGTGGAATGTGCTGTAAGACTTGTAGGGTGCGTCAGACTTGCGTTATCAAGTGATAATTGAGAGTTTTGAACTGACGCACCTTACTAATTTTGACAAGCTTACCTTAGTCCTAATAAAATTTAAAATCAGATGATGGATCGCCCCCAAAATTGGCAACCTATGAATTTAGCCGCCATTCAGCAGCGGCTTACTTGGCTGCAACAACAGCCGGATGGAATCATTTTTTGCAAAGAGTCGGGTGTTCACTATGTTGCAGTCACAAAAGATCGATCGCACATTAAGCTATCTTTAGTAGAAAAAGTAAATCGGCAAACAGATTTACTGCAATCTATTTTCGATTTCAACAATCCTTTACATCTAGTGTCTGAATATACTCAGGCGATGATGTTGGGTTTAGTGTGGCAAAGCCAACCTCAAAGAATCTATATGGCTGGATTTGGCGGCGGCAGAATTCCCTTAGTTTTGCACCACTATTTGCCGGAAACTATTATAGAATGTGCGGATGTAGACCCGATCGCGATCGAAGCAGCTACAAAGTGCTTTGGGGTAAAATTGGACGATCGGCTAACTGTAACAATTCAAGACGGCAGAGAGTATTTAGAGCAGCAAAAATCCGATACTCAATACGATATCATCATGATAGACGTAGCTTTTGGCAACGGCTACTTTCCCCACCGCCTATCCACCAAAGAATTTTATCAAATCTGCGAAAAACACTTGTCAAGCGAGGGAGTTGTGGTAGCAAATATGCTGCAAAGAGATCAGTTTTATGCGGAAAAAATCAAGACTTTTCAAAGTGTGTTTTCTCAGGTGTGCGTGTGTGTTTGCCAGGAAAGTAATAGCATTTTGATTGGTAGCAACAGCCAGATTTTGGAGAAAGATGAGATTGTTGCTAAGGCAAAATATTTGCAAGATAGCCATCAATTTTCCTTTCCATTAACAGACAGGGCGCTTGAGGTAAAAGTAGGTAGAGAATTGGCGGAGGCTGTACCTACTTTAGACAAAGCTCAAATTTTGCATGACGATTCGCCGCCCGCTGGTTATTTTGATTGCTGGTTATTCTGATATTTATAGTAAGTCCGGGTTTACTCTTTGTGGAACAGGCCGGAAAGCCTGTTGCTGATACAATGTTGAGATCACCCAGGGATTGAAACAGACTGGGGGATAAAATTGCCCTCTAAGGAGCGCGAATTAAATAACTTACAATTTTAATTGTTATTGTGGAAGTTATTTAATTCTCATTCCTAAGTGCGATCGAATATAACCATCGACAATAGGGCAACTGACGACACAACATTGCCGTTTCCCTACGCCAACATAATCAATCTTCCTCGATAAGAGATATAACCATCGCCCGATTTATTTTCGGGAAACCGCACAGCGTCGTCTCCTGACTGTAGGTAATATCAATTCTCATGCCACCGGATTTGATATAACTGCTATTTCATACATTCAACCATCTGCTGTTCCAGCTTAGCCAACAATGTATCAACATCTGTTGCGGCTTCCTCAAAACAAACAGGAGGTTCAGGCTTAGGTTCAAAAAGAATTAACTTGATTTGACCTTCGCCGATCGCCAAAATCGCCACTTCCTTCTCAGGCTTGTGAGCGTTCAACACACCTACAACTTCCTGAATATGACTTCTCACTTGACGGTTCAACTCCTCAACCGCCTCTTTCTTACAATACACAAAACGCGCAGTTTCTGCAATATCAATTGCCAAAATCTCCTCGCTTTCCTCTCCCCTTTCCAGAAATAGCCCCCAAGCCAAAGCAGCCAATTCATTTTGATTAGCTTTCACAAATTTATCTAACTTGCGGCTCCAGCTATTTTCGTTGGGTTTGGACTGAGGGCTATCAAATAGAAACATTTTCTCTTCTTGTTTGTATAAACTAATATTTTACAGTCAGCAGTCAGCAGTCAGTTGGCAGTTGTCATTAGTTAGCATTCAAATTACTAACTATATCATGCCTGGTTGATTCGCGATCGGATAATTTTCGATCCCGTAGGGGCGGGTTTTACCAACAATCTACCCGTCAAACTAATTATCTCATAAACCCGCCCCGCCCATATACTTATGATGCTACCAGACATGATATTACCAATTCCCAATTACCAATTCCCAATTACCCAAAACCGCTGCGTTTCTATCTTATAGCTGGTAAAAGTATAGTCATTTATTGCATGACATGGGAGGCGCTAAGCCCCTCCCCTTTCACTTTTACTTTGAGCGGATCGACCCGCCTCGGCTGAACTACGCAGATCCCTATCCCATTGCTAAACGCATTTGGGATTGCTTTTCTGAGAATGTTGTACGAAGCATTCACATCGGAATTAATTAACTGACCCGTCGATGTTTTGTACAAACCTCGCTTGATCCGTTTACCAGTGAACACAGGCTCTTTTTCGGTTTTTCCATAAACAGGAATTGGGTCTAAACCTAAAAAACTGGATCGGGATGTGTAGGATTCTTCCTGTACAATTACTGTGATTCCTACCAGCCGAGCTTTGTATTCTAACATCTCAATTAATCGAGAGTGAGGAATACTGACAAAATTTTGGTTGGTTTGTTTACCTAGATTGATATCGGTTTTCCACTGTGCATTTTTGCCGATTACCAGCGTTCCCATTTGGTTCACTACCAAATGGTCAACAATCACACGACTAGCATGATGCAAGTAATTATCAACTTTCTGATTACGACAGCGAGTTAATCGCTGAATCCGGGGTGAAGTTTTGCGATTCCCTTTCAATTGGGATTGTAATCGGGATTTGCGTTTGTTGTAGAACTGGTTAATCGATTTTAATGGTCGCCCGTTAATCAACAAAGGGATAAATCCCGGCTGATTTGAAGTTAACGCTACTAAATTGTCCAGTCCTAAATCAATACTAGCTATAGAATTAGCGTTGTTGACGGTGGGCTCCGGCTCATCATAAATCACCTCAATTACATAGGAATCACATTGCGGAACCAGTCTAACTTGACAAATCTGGGTGGGATTGAGTTGGGTTTTAATTGAAAGCTCAGTGCCGGAAAGTTTGATAATTCCTTTCTTTAACTGTTTGCTACTAATTGCTTGAATCGTGTAAACGAGAAGGTTTCGCCCTTTAGTCTTATCTTTGTACTTTGGCAATTTTGGGCGACCCGTGAATCTTGAAGAGTCAGCTTTGTAAGCTTTAACGGCTTCAAAAAACGATTTCCAATTCTTGTCTAGCACCATTAAGATTTGCTGACTTACTTTAGCAGGCAAAGCCTTATATGCTTCGTGAGACTTCATCAATCGGTTCATTTCGTTGTAATTGACATAGCCCCACCCATAAATAAAACTCTGACGAATGACGTAATTGGTGGCATTGTAGAGGTTTTTGGACTTGAAAGCTAATTCGTCAATCTGGACGAAACGATGTTCCGTTGATTTAATGATGTGCCTCTCTGTTAGCTGCATTTGAGACTTCCGTTCTTTGGGCTGTGCGTATTTCTTGTTCAACACTCATAGCGATATGATACCATTATTGTTTATAATTGCTTATAAACTCAACGAAGTTTTACAATACCAGATTGCACGCGCCAGAGCGACGCATAAACTCCGTCCTGTTCGACAAGTTGTTCGTGCTGCCCCGATTCTATCACTATCCCCTCATCCATCACAAAAATGCAATCGGCATTGCGGACAGTAGAAAGACGGTGGGCGATCGCAATTGTAGTGCGATTCTTGGTAATTCGTTCGAGCGATCGCTGAATTGCCGCCTCAGTCTCGTTATCCACCGCTGAAGTAGCTTCGTCAAGGATCAAAATCGGCGGATTCTTCAAAACAGCCCTCGCAATTGCAATTCGCTGCCGTTGCCCCCCCGACAATTTTTGACCGCGTTCCCCTACAATAGTGTTGTAACCGTCCGGCAATTGCGCGATAAACTCGTGCGCTTCGGCAATTTTAGCAGCATTTACTATCTCTCGATTGGTTGCCTCAAAACTGCCGTAAGCAATATTTTCTGCCACCGTACCGTGAAACAAAAACACATCTTGACTCACCAATCCGATCGCTCTCCGCAAATCTTTTAAATTCAGGCTATTTAATTCTATACCGTCGAGATAAATATTACCATGCTGTACCTCGTACAGCCTCAATATGAGTTTCACCAGCGTACTTTTGCCGGAACCAGTAGCCCCAACAATCGCAGTAGTTTTCCCCGCCGGCAGATTCAAAGAAAAATACTGCAAAATCGGTTTTCTTTGATTATAAGAAAACGTAACATTTTTAAATTCCAACTCACCCTTAATCGAACTAACCGGTCGCCGAATATCACCCGTGCGAATTGCGATCGGAGTATCCAACAAATTCATCACCCGATTAGTCGAAGCCATAGCGCGCTGGTATTGATCCAGAGTATTTCCCAGGCGAGTCAGCGGCCACAACAACCGCTGGGTCAAAAATACCAAAACGCTGTAAGCTCCCACAGACAATCTGCCCGCCACCACCTCCAAACCGCCCAAAAATAGTGTTGCAATAAACCCCAAGAAAATCACAACCCGAATCAGCGGAATAAAAGCTGCCGAAAGTACGATCGCCCGTCGGTTGCTTTGGCGGTAAGCTTGGCTTTGTGTTTCGATGCGCTGAATTTCATAATCTTCGGAAGTAAAACTTTTAATAGTCGTAATTCCCATCAAATTATTAGATAGTTGCCCGTTCAGAAAACTCACCTTTTCCCGCACATCAGCATAGAAAGGAGCGAGGCGATTTTGAAAGGCGATCGAACCCCAAATAATAAAAGGTATGGGCAGCATTGACAGCCCAGCAACAGTAGGAGAAGCAGCAAAAAAAGCCGCACCAATCACAACAACCGTTGTAATTACCTGAATTACCTCATTAGCGCCGTCGTCCAAAAAACGTTCGAGTTGATTGATATCATCGTTGAGAATAGAAATCAAACCGCCCGTGCTACGTTCTTCAAAATAAGCTAATTCTAATTCCTGCAAATGGCTGTAAGCTTCCAGACGCAAATCGTGTTCAATATCCTGAGCCAAATTGCGCCACAAATAATCATAGGCATATTCAAAAACAGATTCCAACGTCCAAACAATCAAACTCACAAAAGTAATAATTGCCAGTTGCCAAAAGACATCTTTTATGCCCCACTCAGCGAGGATAGAATCTTGCTGTTTCACCACCACATCAACGGCAATACCGATTAATGCTGGCGGCGCTAAATCAAAGAATTTATTCAGCAGCGAACAGATACTTGCCAGCCAAGCTTTTAGGCGGTAGCGACGCCCGTACTTCAGCAGCCGCTTGAGGGGATGCACAGGTTTTGATGGATTTGGTGATGCTTGAGAATCATTCATAAGACATGGGGCATGGAAAATAGGGCTGAGAATTAGAAATTAGTAGGGAGTTCGGCGCGCACCTTACCTGTGTTTAATTGTTAATTCTCAAAAGCCCGGTTCCTAGGCTTTAAACGTTAACACTCGCTTCATTTTAGCGACTACACCAACTATTTGCGCCTCAATCTGAACGTGAATTACTGGTTGAATTGGGTTGTAAATTTTGGATCACAAGTTGTAATTCTGTCTCGCTTGTTGAGTCAGCTTCAGCTTGTGTTCGAGACTTTGCCAATTTTCCGCTTCGATATCGCTGATGAACTCGTCGAGACTGTCGCGGTAAATAGAGAGCGATCGCAATAATTCCTCTCGATTGTACTTTGCCACCATCACTCCCAGTTCGGGATTGCCACCCCCCACCCGGCTCGTATCCCGAAAACCCGAACTCGCCAAATGTTGGGCTAAATTAACAATATCCCGATCGCCCTCTCGATCGCACGCAGCAACCAGCGTCGCGCTCGCCATGAGCGGCAAATGAGAAATCCAAGCCACAGCTCGATCGTGCTCTTCCGGCTCACATCGGTAAACTTTAGCACCCAGCAACCGCGCAATTTCCTCAACCTTATCCACCGCAAACGCCGGCGTTTGGGCAATCGGTGTCACCACATAAGGCCGGCCCACAAACAAATCCGGTATCGCCGCCTCAATTCCGCTTTCAGCAGTCCCCGCCATCGGGTGTCCCCCCACAAAATTCGGCCACAGAGGAGACACAGCCTGCACTATGGGTGTTTTTACGGAACCGACATCCGTTACAATAGTATCAGGGGAAAGATACGGAACTAAGTCTCGGACGATCGGCTCGATCGACCCCAGTGGCGTGCAAATAAAAACCACATCGGCTGCTGCCATCAGAGACAGGTTTATGCTGGCTTCATTGACAACACCGCGAGCTTGCGCCCGATCGCAAGTCTGCTGCCGACTCGAAACCCCCAAAACATTAAACCCGCGCGATCGTAAATCCAGCCCGATCGAGCCACCAATTAAACCCAGTCCGACAATACCGATATTCATAGCAATAAAATGGGGATATTTGATACGGTGCCGCCCCCATGACAGTCGAGGAACTCCTGAAGAAATATGCCGCCGGAGAAAGAAACTTTGCCGGAATCAACCTGACTGAGGCCAACCTCAGCGGCGTCAACTTGAGCGGAGCCAACCTCAAGGGTGCGAATCTGAGTGTAGCAAACCTGAGCGGAGCCAACCTCAGCAAAACCAACCTCACAGGTGCAAAACTCAACATTGCCAGACTCAGTGGCGCCCATCTAGGCGGCGCCGACCTCACCGACGCCGACCTCAACGTCGCTTACCTAGTGCGAGTTGACCTCAAAAAAGCCATACTCATAGGAGCCAAACTGATCAGAGCCGAGCTCATTCGAGCCGAACTCAGCGGCGCAAACCTCAGCGGCGCAAACCTCAGCGGCGCCACCCTCACCGAAGCCACCCTTCGAGGAGCCAACCTCGCTCAAGCCAACCTTCGAGGCGCTCACCTCAGCGGCGCGTGCTTGACAGAAGCCAACCTCGAACAAGCCAACCTGCAAGGAGCCGACCTCAGCCGAGCCGACCTCAGCGGCGCCGACTTGCGAGGCACAGAACTGAGACAAGCCAACCTAACTCAAGCCGTACTCAGCGGCGCCGACCTCAGCGGCGTCAATTTGCGCTGGGCAATACTCAGCGGTTGCAATCTCCGCTGGGCCGACCTCAGCGAAGCCAAATTGAGCGGCGCCGACCTCAGCCGAGCCGACCTCTGCCACGCCAACTTGCTGAATGCCAGCTTAGTGCACGCCGACCTGACAAATGCCTATCTGATCCGCGCCGACTGGATTGGAGCCGACTTAACCGGAGCCACCTTAACCGGAGCCAAACTCCACGCAGTTTCGCGACTGGGCATCAAAACCGAAGGCATGACCTGCAAGTGGGTCGATCTGAGCCCCAACGGCGACCACAGCCAAATTTACTGGTTGAACTCAGGAGGAACCCACGAATTTTTTCACGAAACCTTGCCCACAGTTCGGATTGTAATTGACTCGCCCTTAGACCAAGGCGCTCATTTTGCACTAGCTGCAACTTATTACCAAATTGCCCAACAATACCCGAGTTTAAGTCAGCCTCCCACGATCGAAGTCAGCTCCAGACGCACCGTACTCGCCTTTAAAATGGACAGCGACGATAAATTATTTGCCACCGCTTACGTTGCCATCATTCCTTTTAACGACGCTGCCATAACTCAAAAAAACCTAATAGCTTTGATGAAAATGATTCAATCCCACGATGCAGGCAAACTTAACGTCAAAGAATCTAAACACGTTCAGTTATGTAGCAAAGCTCTCAACCAAGCTATCAGCAAAGTAGACCAAATAAAAATTTCCAGTTCTTTTCCAAAAATCGGCGAAAGCATCAATTTCTTTCAAATTCCCACACAAATGATCTTAATTAATTCCCGCGACCAAAGACTCAGCGTATATCACCACCCAGCCTTCGGCAAGCGCCTGATTAAAAAATACGACCCAAGTAACTCAACCTCTGGCAAGTTAGCCGAGATCGCAAAATTGGCTCAAACTAATATCAGTAGCATTTTGGATTTTATAAAAGGCTTCCACAATATAGATGTTTAAGCATATTGCATCAAGTTACAGAAAATGCTTATTCTAGTTTAAAGGTTGGCACAACAAAGCTTTGTTCTAGCTAACACATCAGGGAAATTCAAAAGCATGGATGCCGAAGAACTCATCACAAAATATGCAGCAGGAGAAAGAGACTTTACTGCCATCCTCCTTTGCGAGGCAAATCTCAGCAGGATCGATCTCAGCGGGGCTAATTTCAGTGAGGCAATCTTAAGCCTCACCAACATGAGTGGCACCAATTTGTCAAACGCCAACATGAGAAAAGCCAAACTCAATGTTGCCAGACTCAGCGGTGCCAATCTCCACAAAGCCAACCTCAGCGGCGCTATCCTCAACGTGGCAAACTTGATTCGAGCCGACCTCAGCGAAGCCCAACTCGTCGAAGCTACACTGATCAGATCCGAACTGATTCGAGCCAACCTCAGCAGTGCAAACTTGAGCGGCGCAAATCTCAGCGAAGCAGATTTGAGAGAAGCAACCCTCAGAGAAGCCAATCTAGAGCAAGCCGACCTCAGCGGGGCTCACCTTAGAGGCGCTTTTCTAACAGCGGCCAACTTGGAACGGGCCAACTTGCACAGAGCCGACCTCAGCAGGGCAGACTTGCGAGGAGTCAACCTCTGCAATGCCGAACTCAGACAAGCTAATCTGTCTCAGGCCAACCTCAGCGGCGCTGACTTGCGAGGCGCTAATCTCCGGTGGGCTGACCTCAGCGGGGCGAACCTGACCGGTGCTGACCTCGATGAAGCGAGATTGAGCGGGGCCAACTTGTACGGGGCAAATTTGAGCAATGTCAATCTCTTGAACGCTACTCTGGTACACGCGGATTTGACTCAAGCGAATTTGATTCACGCTGATTGGGTGGGCGCCGATTTGACGGGGGCGGCCCTGACGGGGGCAAAAATTTACGCGGTGTCGAGGTTTGATGTGAAAGCAGATGACATTACCTGCGATTGGGTTGACCTCAGTCCTAACGGCGATCGCAGCCACATTCAGCGCTTTACCCCAGAAGAATCTCAAAGGTTTTTCAATGCTACACCGCCGACAGTTCAAATTATTGTCGATCGACCCCTCGACCCGGATGCTAACTTTGTCCTTGCAGCTACCTACCGCCAAATTGCCCGTCAATACCCTGCTTTGAACCATCCTCCCAGTATCGAAGTTAATTCTCGACGCACAATCATATCATTTAGAATAGAACAGGACGAGCAACTATTTCCCACAGCTTTCGTGGCGATTACTCCCTTTAGTGATGCAGCATTTACTCAGAAAAATTTGATGACTCTGATCAAGATGATTCAACCCCAAAGTGGTAATAACTTGGGTGTCAGAGTCTCAAATATGGTAGTGCAATTAAACGTTGCCCTGACCCAAACAATGAGAAAAATAGGGGAAATGAAAATTCAGCCGATTCGCCTCGATCGCGAACCGATGTCAAGTTTTTTCCAATCGCCTACCCAAACTGTACTGGCTAACTCCAGCGCCGAAAGTTTGATGATTCACTATCACCCAGACTTTGGCAGAAACTTGACCAATTTGCCTGGAGTCAACAAAACCTCTATCAGTCCTGCAATTAAAGCCCAAAGATTTACCACCCCGCCGCTAAATACTGTCATTGAGTTTGTCAAAAGCTTTTATCAGCTCGGTGAGTAAATACTATAAATGAATTTGATATTATTTCTATTTATGCTGTTCGGCATTTAAAGGACTTGCGTAAGGTGCGTCAGCATCTAAGGTTTTCCGTTTCAGCGTAAGGGTTCTAGCTGACGCACCCTACTAGCCTCGTTACTGGTTTAAATGCTCCACAGCTTATGCCATAAAAAAGTGAGCCGATTGCCATTTCATTCAGGTAAAAAAAATGGAAGCTGAAGAACTGCTCAAACGATTTGCAATCGTCAAAAGATACACAGAAGGTGACAGAGATTTCACAGGAATGAACCTGAATGAAGCTAATCTCAGCCGCATCAACCTCAGCCAATCAATTTTAAGGCGGGCTAGCTTATTTGTCACCAACCTCAGCGGCGCTAATTTGAGCGACGCTAACTTGAGCGAAGCTAACCTGAATGTGGCTAGACTCAGCAGTACCAACCTGTCGCGGGCAATCTTAAACGGGGCGACTCTCAACGTAGCAAACTTAGTCAGAGCCGATTTAAGTGCAGCTCAATTAATCCGAGCATCCCTGATTAGAAGCGAATTAGTCCGCTGCGAACTCAGCAAAACTAACTTCAGCGGTGCTAACATGACTGAAGCAGATTTAAGAGAGGTAAAACTGACGGAAGCTAACCTGTGCGGTGCTAATCTTTCCGGTGCAAATCTCAGAGGTGCTTCGGCTGCTTCAGCTAACTTTCAAGAAGCTAACTTGCATGGCGCAGATTTGACGAAAGCAGAACTTAGCGGCGTCAATTTGAGCAATGCCGATATGAGACAAGCTTCTTTGCAACAGGTGAATCTCAGCAGTGCCAATTTGAGCGGAGCTAACCTTAAATGGGCTGATTTGACGGGAGCTAACCTCAGCGGCGCCGATCTGAGCTTTGCTAAATTGAGCGGAGCTAACCTTAACGGAGCAGATTTAAGAAATACTAATTTAGGAAGTGCTAGTTTCGTTCACGCTGATTTGACAGAAACAAATTTGATTAATGCAGATTGGGTGGGCGCTGATTTGAGGGGAGCAACTTTAACAGGAGCAAAACTGTATTTGGTTCCTCGGTGTGGCATCATCGTAGATGATATTACTTGCCAGTGGGTTGACCTCAGCCCCGCAGGCGATCGCACTCTGATTCAACAATTTAATTCGCCGTCAGAATCGATAAAATTTTTAAATCACACGCCTGGGTTAGTGCAAATTGTGGTTGACGCACTTTTAGACTACTCAGCAAACAGCACTTTAGCAACAGCTTACAGCGAAATAGCTCGGCATTACCGGGCAATGATTTTTCCTCCTAATATTGAAGTCGGCTACCGTCGCACAACTCTAACTTTTAGATTTGAGAGCGATGAGCATTTATTGCCAGCAGCTTTTTTAGCGATTCTTCCTTTTAAGGATGCTCTACAAACTCAGAGAAATATTATGGTTATCGGCAAAAACATTGAAAGTCAAAATTTGGATGAGAAACGAATATTGCAGTTGCGTAAAGCATTGAGTACAGCTACAAATAAATTAAATGAGTTGATGAATTTGGTCTCTAATATATCACAGGTGAGTCAGCCAACAAAGTTTTTTGAGTCACCTACCCAAACTATTTTAATTAGTTCGGGACAGGAGAGTTTGATGGTGAATTCTCACGGGAATTTTGGGAAGGGAGGTGCAAGTCATCAGCCGAGTAAATTCTGTTTGCCTCTCGGTCAAAAAGTAGTTGATTTTCTGGCCAGTTTTGATTATGTTGAGTGAGGAATGTTAACAGTACAATCGATTGATTGAGGTAGAAGTCCACAATTCGCTACTCCGCTTCCTGCGATCGAACTCCGAGCCGCACTGGCCCCACCATTTAACAATGGCGCGGCTCGTGGCGCGGGCTTTGCGCTTGGGGCGCAGCGCTCTGATCCAAACAGGGCTTCCCGCTGGAGCTTACCGACAGCGGTATCGAGTCAGCTATTTGATGCCGATTTTGATGTGGCCAGAGCCTGTGATATTAGTCGCGCCTACACGGGTGATCGAGCATTTGAGAGCAGTGGAAATTCCGCGTTTGCAAGAGTGGCTGCAAACTGATAAGTCGATCGACACTTATTCGGATCATGCCACTGGACGAGGATTGATGCTAGCAGATCCGCAGTCTTGGCTGGCGGCTCGCTTGGCGGCAAATTCGGAACTTCACAGGAATATTCCGACAATTATCGACGGTGTGGATGACTTGGAAGTTTGGACGCGCCAGCAATTGACGGCGTGTTTGCAACCTGCTGACTGGAATGATTTAATGCAATCTCAGCCTTTGGAAGCCGATGCAATCCTCCAAGGGCGGGTACTGCTAACGCGGGCTTTCTTTCAGCATCCGGCGAAACCAGAGGAATGCTATTTGCTGGAAACCGCAGAGCAAAATATTTTGCAGGGGCTGTTTGAAAAAATCGAGCCAAACTCCCTAATTCCGGCTGCTTGGAGCAATTTTTGGCAGCGGTGGGAAGGAAACGGAACACTGCGGTGGGCGGAAATTAATCGGGAGGCTGGGTCATTTTCTCTGTTCTGCGCGCCGATTCAGGTGGCTGAGGTTTTGAGCAAAATTTGGGATTGTCAGCCTGTGGTGTTGATTGGGGGGGCGGTGGATGTGGAACCGAAGGCTCCGATCTTCCGGCAAATGCTGGGACTGCCAGAATTGACCAGCGTGAAGTTTTCGCCCGATCGACAAAGCGAATTAATTCAACTGTACATTCCCAACTGGCTGCCGCTGCCAAATACGCCGGAATTTCAGGGTGTTTTAATGGAAGAAATTCGGACTTTGCTGTTGATGAGCGCGTCGGTGGCGGGTTTAACTGTGCTGATTGTTGGTGATGTACCGCTGAAGGCTCGGCTGGCGGCAATTTTGGCTTCTGAGTTCGGTTCTAGGGTGCAGGTAGAAAAGACTGATGTGGGCGAGAATGCGATTTTGGTGACAGGGTGGGAGTTTTGGCGGGAACATCAGGGGGAATTGAGCGCGCCTCACTTGCTGGCGATGGCAACTTTGCCGCTACCTTCTTTGGAGAATCCTTTGGTGACGGCGCGTGTGGCTTATTATAAGGAACGGCGCAAGGATTGGTTTCGGTTGTATTTGCTGCCGGCGGCGCTGAATGAGTTGCAACGGGCGATCGCGCCTGTGCGAGAACGTCAAGGGGTTGTGGCGATTTTCGACAGCAGGGTGATTCACCGCAGTTATGGACAGCAGGTTTTAGCGGCTTTGAGTCCTTTTGCGAGGATTGATTATTTGGATACGACTTGGCTGACGCAGGCTTGAGATGACCTGTTGGCGTATAATTTGGTTAGGTATCCAGTTGAAATCTAATTTAGTAGACAAAGATTATGGGTGAAGCTAAGCGTCGCAAAGAGTCGATCGGCGACGAATACGGTAAAGAAGAGCGCATCCTTCCCTGGCTGCCAATCACGAAAACCCAAAGCGAAGATTTTGTGAAGTGGACAAGTCGCGGAAGCTGGATGGGGATTAGTCTTTTGGTTGTTTGGTGGATTGTAGTGCGGTTTGTCGGCCCGTCGGCGGGTTGGTGGCAGGTTAACTGATGCCAGACTCGACAAATGCCTGTATTCTTGGCATTGTGTCGAGTTTAACTCGGAAACCAGCGGCTGAATTTTTAGGAAAAATTTAGTTGCAAATTAGGACTTGGTATGGTATGGTAATTATCTGCGGGCAATTAGCACAGTGGTAGCGCACTTCCTTCACACGGAAGGGGTCACTGGTTCAAATCCAGTATTGCCCATTCAAAATTGATGGGGACTCATTAGAAATCTCCAAAAAATAAAATATCCTGTCGGAGTGCGATCGCGCAATCAAGGTTGGAGGGTGAAGCATTTGGGGATAAAATTACAGGTTTTCAACATAAATTGTCGCCCAAATGCTTGAGCCCTACAGATATCAAACGGCTGGAGATTATTTAGAGAGGTAACTTTATGATCCAAATAATTCTGAACTCAGAACAAGAAAAGTTATTGCAACAACAGTTAGAGACAGGGAAATATACAACCCCCGATCAGGTAATTACTGATGCTTTAAAAGCTTTGTCAGAAAAACAGCATCTTAATCTACCTCGGCAAGTAGTAACGATTCTTTCAGGAAAACCTGCACAAGAGTTACTCGCAGAAAAAATTAAAATGAGCCGGGAACTTAAGAAGAGTTATCAGCCCGATCCGTACAGACAAGCTTTAGCTGAAGATTTTAACAACTTATGTGAAGAAACCCAGGCTTTACACGCCGATCGTCCTTTAACTGATGAAGAAATTGCCGAAGAAATTGCAGCTTATCGGAGTGGAGAATGAGAGTTGTTATAGATACTAATATTTTAGTATCTGCGGCGATCGCTGGAAGAAAACCAGCTTCTGTTATTAGCTGGGTTATCAATCAACCTGATTATGAATGGGTAGTTTCAGAAGAAATTTTAGCAGAGTATCAGGAGGTATTAAGCAGACGAAAACTAAAATTAACAGATGTTCAGAAACAAAGATGGTTGAATTTGATTCAATCCTCAACCAAAATCATTGATGTATCTATAGAAATTGATTTCCCTAGAGATCAAAAAGATGCTAAGTTTATTGCTTGTGCACTCTCTGCTAATGCTGATTTTTTAATTACAGGCGATCGCGATTTTACTGAAGTTCAGAGTTTAGAGAATACGTTAATTATTTCTGTTTCTCTGTTTGCAGAATTGATAATGAATTAGACCATGTTTAACAAAACCAAGACTGCTGACTGAAAATAAAAAGTAATTGGTGTTTAGCTTAAGCTTCAACATATTCGCAAATAGAGACAGGTTCGGGAATGGGAAAAGCATCCTCTTGTAGTCCTTCAATATGAAATGCGATCGCCTCTTTAATTAAATGCCTCACATCTTCTAAACTTTCAGCCACAGCTACACATCCCGGTAAATCGGGAACATACGCACCGTAGCTAGTTTCACCCTTCTCAATTACAACAGCATAACGCATTAATCTTCCTCCTCTTCTAGTTGAGCTTGCCGCCAAACACTTTTAAGCGTACCAATTGGCATATCAACGCCTAAATTACCTGACACCGTGACAGTCCCAGCCTTTTTTGGGTGTTTAAATTGACGATGACTGCCCTTTGTTCTAGCTAAATACCAACCATCATCTTCTAACATTTTAATAACTTCTCTAACTTTCATTTTTCATCTATAAAACTCATCAACTCTCCCACTTCTATCCCCATAATATGCTCTAACTTCACCAACCTCTCCATTGTAAGCGGGGCGACAGATGCAAAACCTCATCCTGCTTTGGGTTTGAGAGTCCCTACGACTACAATTTATCCCAAAGTTGGTCAACCTTCGAGCGTCGTTCGGGGTCAGTGACCATAGATTAGTTTGTCTCTTCCACCTAATATATTCACAAGTAATACCCATCTAAACATAATAATTAATCTCTTGTTGTATGCGTTTCAATACCTTGTCAGCATCAGCTCCACCGCTTTTTTTAGCATTAGCTAACCACTCGCTTACCCTTTCTATATTGCCAAGGAAATATTCTGCTTTAGCAATATAACAACTACTAACTGCTATATCCAGAGCTTCGTTTTCTGGTTCGGTCAAGGGTAAAAGCAATTGTTTTCCTTCGTCATACCTACCTAGTTCTATTAATATAGCACCTCTAGTTCCTTTTAAAGTTTTGGATTGACTTGCTAGTCCTATTGCTTCTTGCGACCATTTATCAGCATCATTTAAATATTTTTTGTATCCGTTCATCGCCACAATACAAGCTAAATGATCTAGAATAAAGGCTTTTTCAGGATTAGATATATTTTTGGAATTTAAAACTTCTAAAAATAATTCTACGGCTTCTTCAAAAGCATGATGAGTGTATAGTTTTGTTTGTGCCTCAATAAATATTTGCAAAGTCCTTACATCATTACCTAAGAATGTTTTAGGTAAAATTTCTTTATCATTTTTATACCTATATAATTGTTTATTATATTCTTCTAAAACATCCTTAAAAATTTTTTGATAATTTGTAAATAATGCTGAAATAATTTGTTTTCCATCATTGTGAATGTTTTTTTGATATATTTTAACTTCACTTGGTATAAGATTAGCAAGCAATAATATGACTTCAATAATAATGAGAATCCCGATTATTAAACCACCTTGAAATTTTAACAAATTAATCAACACTACTAAAAGAATAAAATTGGCAAAAACTCCACCACTTGCAAAAAATATAAATCTTAACTTAATGCGATCGAGAGTTAAGTGATAAGCATGAGTTATTCCGCAATAAGGTAAAATTCTAAACTCAAATATTGCATTAAATAATTGCAATTTTAAAGGTTTGTATCCTATGCCAATTTTCACCAAGTATGGTGACATTCCTGCTAACTTTGCAAAAGTAAAATGCCCCATTTCATGACAACAAATTGAAAAATACGTCCAAGCATAAATAATCAAAATTATCACTATTAAACTTCCCATAAGAAATATTTATAAGTAGGTTACAACATAAAATACTACAGATATAGCGGAGGGTAATAGGCTGTGATTAAGCAGCAAACTGCTCTGTAAACTCAATCAACTCGTCCATCTCATCTTCAGTAAACCACCTTTCCACCGCATCCTCTCCAAACCGATCCAACGGCTCCTCATACAACTCCGCCACTTCCAACCGCCGATTCTTCAAAAACACATTCTGCACCGCCCGTAACAACCGAATCTAATTCGCATTAAACTGGCGCTCTTGCAAAAACTCCTCAAAATTCCGCCTTACCACTTCCTGATAATCCGGCAATGCCTCAATCTCGAACAACTCTCGCAGAAACGATAATAAACTATTCACCTTCAGATTAAACGCCTTGCGAATATTCGACTCCGACAACTGCACGTTCCCCCCACGTAACTCTTGCCTCAGTGTACGCTCTAACGCCACCAGTTGCAAGTCCGTCACCGCTTCCCCATTGCGAATTGCTGTGATCGTCTGGTGAGTCTCCACAATCTCCAACACCTTCGCCTCAACTCGTTGGCGGTATTCCTCCTTGATAATTAATTAGACAATTTTCAACAAGGCCAAAACTGCCGTAGCTTGCGGGCAGGGACGCGATCGCCCAAAACCCCATCCTATACTACACCTATGCTACACTAACATTGTAGCTCGTGCCCCGCAGGAGGTTCCCTCATGGCAAATGCCAATATTCCTCAAAATTTCAACTTAATCCTACCCGCAGGAACCCAAATTGTCACCAAAATCGAGGTCAAAAACCCCGCCGGCGACCAATCTTGGAAACCGGGATTAGTAGGTGTCATCGTTCAATCGCCTACGGACAATTCCCACGCATATTTAGTCCAACTCCCAGACGGAACACAAGTTAGTCTGCGGCGGCACGAACTCAGCATCCGCAAGCAGTTTCAGAGCGAAGGATTGCAGTCAGGAGGAGATTTTCTTGCAGAATACAACCTCTATGATTCTGTAATTTACCGCTGCATTCTTGGTTCGAGAGCTTATGGTCTTGATAACGAGCAATCCGATACAGACAGACGCGGGATTTACCTGCCGCCCGCAATTCTTCATTGGTCGCTTTACGGCATCCCAGAACAATTGGAAAACAAGGAAAATCAGGAATGCTATTGGGAACTGCAAAAGTTTCTAGTTTTGGCACTCAAAGCTAATCCAAATGTGCTAGAATGTTTGTACACGCCTTTAGTAGAAACTGTTTCTCCTGTAGCACAAGAATTGCTGGAAATTAGGGAAATCTTTCTTTCTCAATTGGTTTATCAAACTTACAATAGCTACGTTTTGTCTCAATTTAAAAAAATGGAGCAAGACCTCCGCAATACCGGGGAAATTCGTTGGAAGCACGCGATGCACTTAATTCGCTTGTTGCTGTCAGGAATTACTGTCCTCCAGGAGGGGTTTGTGCCTGTTCGCGTGCAGGATTATCGATCGCAACTTTTATCTATCCGCAACCAAGAAATATCCTGGGATGAGGTGAATCGCTGGCGGTTGAGTTTGCACGGTGAGTTCGATCGCGCTTTTGCTGCAACTTCCTTACCGGAACGTCCTAATTACGAGAAAGCGAATCTGTTTTTGATTAAATCTCGTAGAGGTGCGATCGGCTAAAAGGGGCGGGTTTACGAGAGCATTAATTTGAGACATATATGGTTGGTAAAACCCGCCCCTACAGGTATTTGCGCTTGTTTAACCGAAATTTAAATTAGCATTGATAAAATGTTGAATAAATGACAGAATACATCTCGAATCTCGCCCAAATTATCTCCGTTCAACCTTACCCGCTGCTGTTTGCGACTGTCAGCGGTTCGCACTTATACGGCTTTCCTTCCGCAGATTCTGACTTCGACTTGCGGGGAGTACACATTTTGCCGCTACCGAAAGTAATTGGACTGATTTGTGGAGAAGAAACAATCGAAGTTTCGGAAGTTCGGGAGGGAATGCAACTCGATTTAGTAACTCACGACATCAAGAAATTTTTTGAGTTGCTGTTGAAGCGTAACGGCTACGTGCTAGAACAACTGTATTCGCCACTCATAGTTTACAGTACAAAGGAACACGAAGAATTAAAGGCTATTGCCTCTCACTGCATCACCAAGCACCACAGCCACCACTATCTCGGTTTTGCTAAAACTCAATGGAAATTGTTTGAGAAAGAACGCCCGCGTCGGGTTAAGCCGCTGCTGTATGTTTACCGGGTGTTGCTGGCGGGGATTCACTTGATGCAAACGGGGGAAGTGGAGGCGAATTTGGTGAAACTTAATGATAAATTCCAGTTGTCGTATATTCCTGATTTGATCGATCGCAAGCTGGCTGGGGAGGAAAAATCAGTGCTGGAAGATACAGATATTGAATTTTATCAGCAAGAGCGCGATCGGCTAATTAATATATTAGAAGATGCAAGTTTTACAAGTCATTTGCCGTCAAATCCTAATGCAAAGGTTGCTCTTAACGATTTTTTGGTAAAGGTGAGGATGTCATCTGTGAACTAAGCTGTTCCACGTTTAATTAGTCTTTAGTGTAGCAAGCACCCTATATATTAGTCGTTTTGTGCGCCGAAGAGCACAGAACCTCCAGTCCAGTACACATCAGTACCAAAGAAACCGGGTTTTTCATCCTGCTCATATCAAATCCGTTAGCATCGGAATAGTACATTCGAGTTCACTGTTCACGGCGTTAACTGTTCATTGTTCACGGCGTCAACAGTCAACAGTCAACATCATGTATGAATGTTACCGGAAATGATATCAAAGGCCATAATGCAGTATTTTCGTGTCCATTAAACCCGGTTTTAAGTGATTCACCTTAATAGATTTGTGTTGGCTGTTGCGTTAAGGGCAGGTATGCCGGTATTTTGAGGGTCGGTAACTGGTGAGTTTTTTCCTGGTATGTAAAAATTCCAACTTACGCCGCCTACATATGTCTTGATATATGAAGTCAAGGCGTGGATAAATATAACGATTGCCACCATTTCTAATGACTCTTCAATCGTCGTTGCTATCACGTAGGATATATCCCCCGGTCCCGCTGTATAAACTATGTATCCCGCTAGCATTTCCACTCCGATGGCTCCTCCAATATAAATAGCGGCTGCTGCAACAAACAATTTTCTCGTTGAAACAGGAAGGTGCAACACGAACTTACTGTAGGAAAAAAGAAATATCGCTACTAGAAAACCGATCGGCACAATCCAAGTAAAGTAAAGAAATCCTGTGGCATTTAGCAGGTTTCGCATCGGGTAAACCAGCTTTTCGTGCAATTGACCAATTTCGTCTACAGATAGACCTAAAAAGATGAATGATAAAATTTTCCAGTGATTCTCGTAGCGATCGCTATCCAACTTTTTCGCATAGGCGATCGAACCCAGCAAGAGAGAACTAAACAGCAATGTCAAAAATGAGTAGAAGGTTGGAATGTTCCCCTCGTAATCAACGTTGAATCCATTTGCTAAGAAGTCTCTAGACGGGTAATCCGGCAAGAAGTACATAGTCATCTGACTTAAGAAAGATAGTACAACTAGACAGGCGACCACTCGAAGCAGCAACTGGGTTACAGCCCCAGGAGCTAGAGGAATTTGGAATTTCATGTTTTTTTAACCTCTTCCTTAACCTATTGTTAAAGCTATGTTATCATAAAGCATCTTAATTTAGTATGTGTACAAACATAAAAGGCTCATTTTCGTGAATTTATTTTTTTGTATCTGTAAGATTACCGTAAGATTAAGAAATTTAGCAGGCCTCGATCGCCCTTAATTTTCTTGTGGCTATATAAAAAGCTTTTTGTTTCCTGAGATTTAAATTAGAGATAACCCAAAATGAAGCTGAAATCCTTACTACGGTTGAGTCGATATCTAAATTCGCTCTATATCTGCCAAAAAAACTCGGCTTCAGGAAGCCGAGATCCCTCAGTACCGAGGATTTCTGTAATCAAAGGCGACCGCATCTCAATCGAGAGTGACAACTATGAGATGAAATAAGAGGTCGATCGCGATCGAGTGATTCGCCGCCATTTGTTAACCTAGACTCCCCCAGCGAGATCAAAATATCTCCTTGTCAAAGTCCATTAGCTTTGAGTCAATTGCTGATTTCCGAAGTTTTCGCTGCTTTACTTAGGAATGAGAATTAAATAACTTCCACTCTTGAAAGTGGGATGGGCGTCGGGCCCGTCCACTCATGACGGGCCCGACGCCCATCCCACAATAACAATTAAAATTGTAAGTTATTTAATTCGCGATCCTTATTTTTCGTACCTGCGCGGCGTGTAAACCCAAACATCTCCATATTTGCGGGGAATAATCCGAGTCTGACTGGAACCGACAATCACTAAAGTTCTCATGTCAGCGTCTTGGGGCTGGAATTCGCCGAGGGTGCAAACCCGCACAGATTGACCGGGCCGGCCGAGGTTTCGCCCTAGTACGACGGGGGTTTTAGGATCGCGACTTTGCAACAAAATCTCGATCGCCCTTGCGAGTTGCCAAATCCGCTGTTTCGAGATCGGATTGTAAAATGCGATCGCGAAATCTGCGATCGCAGCAGCAGAAATCCGCTGTTCAATGACCTCCCAAGGCTTGAGAATATCCGAAAGCGAAATCACGCAAAAATCGTGTCCGAGGGGTGCTCCGATCGCAGCAGCGGCCGCCTGCATGGCTGAAATGCCCGGTGCCACCCGAATATCGATGCCTTGCCATTCGGGTTTGGCATCAAAGTCGATCGCCTCAAACACCGCCGCAGCCATCGCAAAAATACCCGGATCTCCCGACGAAACCACAGCTACAGATTTGCCGGATGCTGCTAAATCTAGGGCAAAACGCGCGCGATCGATTTCTTCGCGGTTGTCGGAATCGTGCCGCTTTTGCCCTTCCCGCAGGGTTCCGGCTAAGTCGAGATAGAACTTGTAACCCACCCAATCCGTGGCTTCGCGCAGAATTTCCTTAACTTCCGGGGACATCCAGGGCGCGCCTCCGGGGCCGGTACCGACGATCGCCAGTTTGCCGCGGCTAATGCCGATCGCCCTAGCATCAAAGGGTTGGGCGGCCAGGGCGATCGCGCAATTCACTGCGTTTGGGCGATCGTACTCGATTAAGTGACTGTTTGCACCGGCTGCTGTCAGGGCAATTTGTGCGGCCTGATTTTCGATGAATTCAATTGAGTCTAATTCGACAAGTTCGGATAGATTGAAAAAACGGACGGGGACTTTAAAATATTGTGAAACTGCTTCAAGTGCCGGATTTCCCATCTCGTCTTTTAATGCAAAAAATCCCGCAACAGAAGCTGCTGCTAAACCTGCATTTTCCAAGACTTGCTGGACTAATGAAATTGCTATTTCCGGCTCAATATTCGATAGATTTGTGAGTGCAACTGCCACAATTTGCGGATGGTAAACTAAACAATCTGGCGTTGGCGCAATTGCTTTTTCGGTGACGCGGATAGTCAATTTTGCGTCGGGGGCGATCCTCTTCGTTGGCGTAGCCCCCGTAGGGGCGGGCTTCGCTAACGGCAAATTGCTCTCGGAAAGCCAGCTTGCAGCCCCTTCTAGGCGTACTTTTGCCCCGGCGAGCAAATTTGAAATAAAAGTCTTCGCGTCCTCTGGATTCGCTAAATAATAGCCTTGGGGAGGACTCAGCAGCGCGGTGCGAAACCGGATATCTCCGGTTGTGGTAATTGCAGGTTGTACGCCGAGGGCTGCTGCAATCTCTCTGGCCAAATCATTAACGCCGTGCAAACCGCCCAGCAGCGGTACGACGGCGCTTCCGTCTTCTGCGACGGCTAAAACTGGCGGTTCGGCGCGTTTGTCTGACAGCAGCGGGGCGAGGGTGCGGATGATTATTCCGGCGGCGCAGATGCCGATGATTGGGGTTTCTGTTGCAAACAATTCCCGCAATGTTTCGCCGAAGTTGCTAAAGTTGATGTCTGTGTTGGAAGTGCGATCGATTAAACCGTAAATCTGGGAACCGGGGAAATGTGCGGAGATTTTTTTGGCGATCGGCAGGCTGTTTTGACCTAAGATAACTATTGCGGGAGGAACTCGAACCATTTTAGATTTTAGATTTTAGATTTTAGATTTTATGAGAGTTGCGACGGAAATTAGGAATTGATAATTGATAATTGGTAATGTAGGGGCGGGTTCGCCAAGGTCTGCAATACAACACCAGAAATCTACTAAACCCGCCCCACCCCCACCGAGGATGCTATCTAATATAATATAACCTAATTAAAACAGGCTACAATCAATAAATATTTCGAGGTTTGGCTGTGAAACGCATTGTCTTAATTGCAGGGTTTGAATCTTTTAATGCTGATTTGTACCGCAAAGCTGCCGAGTTGGCTGTTTCTGGGTGTCAGGGATTGGAAGTACGGGTTTTTAGCGATCGCGCCCTCGCAGACGAACCCGATGCTGTAGCAGCCGCCCTCTCGAATGCTGATGTATTTTTCGGGAGTTTGCTGTTTGATTACGATGCGGTAATGTGGCTGCGGGAAAGGGTGCAGAATATTCCGATTCGCCTGGTTTTTGAGTCGGCTTTGGAATTGATGAGTCTTACTCAAATCGGCGCTTTTAAAATTGGCGACAAGCCGAAGGGAATGCCGAAGCCTGTTAAGTTTATTCTGGATAAGTTCAGCAACGGGCGAGAAGAAGATAAGCTGGCTGGTTATATCAGCTTTTTGAAGATTGGGCCGAAGTTATTAAAATATGTGCCAGTGCAAAAAGTGCAAGATTTGCGTAACTGGCTGATTATTTATGGTTACTGGAATGCGGGCGGTGCGGATAATGTTGTCTCGATGTTTTGGATTATTGCCGAAAAATATTTGGGGCTGAAAGTTGCAGAAATTCCGCCACCTGTGGAAACTCCCAATATGGGTTTATTGCATCCAGATTATAACGGTTATTTTGAATCGCCTCGCCAATATTTGGATTGGTATCTCGGTAATCAAAGTGCTAGGGGCGGGCAAGAAGCCCGTTCCAAAGAGGCTAGACATCTTGATAGAAAGGCTTATAACGGGCAAGATGCCCGTTCCACAAAATTTGAGACTAATTTGTCTGAAAATTTAGACCGGGTTTCTAACGGGCAAGATGCCCGTTCCACAAAATTTGAGACCAATTGGTCTCAAAAAGTGGAGGGAGGAAAATCCCCTGTTGTGGGCATCTTGCTTTACCGCAAGCACGTTATCACCAAGCAGCCTTATATTCCTCAATTGATTCGCTATTTTGAAGCGGCGGGAATTGTGCCTTTGCCGATTTTTATCAATGGCGTTGAAGGCCATGTGGCGGTGCGGGATTGGATGACGACTGCTGATGAAACTGCGCGCCGAAAACAAGGCAATATAGAAACTCTTTCGCTTTCTAAAGATGCTGTGGAAGTTGATGCGATTGTTTCTACTATTGGCTTTCCTTTGGTTGGCGGGCCTGCTGGTTCGATGGAGGGTGGAAGGCAGGTGGAAGTTGCTAAGCGCATTTTAACTGCTAAAAATGTACCTTATTTTGTGTCCGCACCTCTGCTGATTCAGGATATCCATTCTTGGACTCGTCAGGGGATTGGAGGTTTGCAAAGTGTGGTATTGTATGCTTTGCCTGAGTTGGATGGTGCGATCGATCCAGTGCCCCTCGGCGGTTTGGTGGGTGAGGATATTTATCTGGTGCCCGATCGCGCGAAACGCCTGACAAGTAGAATTAACAATTGGGTGAAACTACGTCAAACTCCGCCATCTGAAAGGAAAATTGCGATTATTCTCTACGGGTTTCCTCCCGGTTACGGGGCGGCGGGTACGGCGGCTTTATTAAATGTACCGAAATCGCTGCTAAATTTCCTGCACAAACTTCAAGCAGCAGGTTATACAGTTGGAGAAATTCCGGCTGACGGTGAGGAGTTAATTCGCAGGGTGAAAGAAGCGGATGAAGCTACTTGTGACGGGCAAGATGCCCGTACCACAAAAGAGACTGTTAATGTCAAAACTTTAGAAAGATGGCTGGGCTATCTGTTAACAAGCCGCATCGAAAAACAGTGGAAATCTTTAACTGGTACGGGCATTAAAACAGACGGCGACGAGTTCCAAATCGGCGGCATTCAACTGGGGAATGTTTGGATAGGTTTGCAGCCGCCGCTGGGAATTTCGGGCGATCCGATGCGCTTAATGTTCGATCGCGATTTGACGCCTCACCCTCAATATGCTGCTTTTTACAAGTGGCTGCAAAATGATTTGCAAGCTGATGCTGTGGTTCACTTCGGAATGCACGGCACTGTTGAATGGTTGCCGGGATCTCCTCTGGGAAATACTGGCTATTCTTGGTCGGATATTCTGTTGGGAAGTTTGCCGAATCTTTATATCTATGCCGCGAACAATCCCTCGGAATCGATGTTAGCAAAACGGCGCGGTTACGGTGTTTTGATTTCTCACAACGTGCCGCCCTACGGCCGCGCGGGCTTGTACAAGGAATTGGTGGCTTTGCGGGATTTGATTGCGGAATATCGGGAAGATCCTGCAAAAAATTATGTGCTGAAAGAGGCTATTTGTAAGAAAGTTTTAGATAGCGGTTTGGAGGCTGATTGTCCGTTTGATGAGGCTCGAAAGTTGGGTATTGCTTTTAGTTTTGAGAATGTGGGAATGTTCAGTGCTGATGCTTTTAACCGCTATTTGGTGAAGCTTTACGAGTATTTACAGGTGGTGGAATGTCGCTTGTTTTCTTCGGGTTTGCACGTTCTTGGGGAACCGCCTAATTCTGAGGAAATGACCTCTTATCTTGAGGCTTATTTTGGGGAGAGGTTATCACAGGAACAGGTGCAAACAATTGTTTTGCAAACCAGCACAGGCAAGATGCCTGTGCCACAAACCAGCACAGGCAAGATGCCTGTGCCACAAACCAGCACAGGCAAGATGCCTGTGCCACAAGAGGGGTTTGGTGGGGTTTTTGAGGAGGGTTTGTTGGTGCGGGATTTGTTGTTGCAAACTTCGGATGAGTTGACTAATCTTTTGCGGGGTTTGAATGGGGAATATATTCTGCCTGCACCTGGTGGGGATTTGTTGCGGGATGGGGCTGGGGTGTTGCCAACTGGTCGGAATATTCACGCTTTAGATCCTTATCGGATGCCTTCTCCGGCGGCTTATGAAAGGGGGCGCGAAATTGCTCGGAAAATTATTGATAAGCACCTTAAGGAACAGGGGAATTATCCTGAGACTGTGGCGGTGATGTTGTGGGGTTTGGATGCGATTAAAACGCGGGGCGAATCTATTGGAATTCTGCTGGAATTGGTGGGGGCTGAACCTCTAAAAGAAGGTACTGGCCGCATTGTTCGCTATGAATTAAAACCGTTAGCTGATGTCGGTCATCCCCGGATTGATGTGTTGGGAAATCTTTCGGGTATTTTCCGTGATAGCTTTGTGAATATTATTGAATTGTTGGATGATTTGTTCGTGCGGGCAGCGGATGCTGATGAACCGGAATCGGAGAATTTTATTCGCAAACACGCTTTAATTTTACAGGCAAAAGGTGTGCAGAATTATTCGGCCAGGTTGTTTTCTAATCCGGCTGGGGATTTTGGTTCTTTGGTTAACGATAGGGTTGTTGATGGTAGTTGGGAATCGGGGGATGAGTTGGGGAAAACTTGGGAAAGTCGCAATGTTTTTAGTTACGGGAGGAAGGATAAGGGGGAAGCGAGGCCGGAGGTTTTGACTCAGTTGTTGCAAGGGTGCGATCGCATAATTCAAGAAATTGATTCTGTGGAATACGGTTTGACTGATATTCAAGAGTATTATGCGAATACTGGCGGTTTGAAGAAAGCGGCAGAAAAGCAGCGCGGCAAAAAGGTTAATACGAGTTTTGTAGAAAGTTTTTCTCAGGATACAACTCCGCGCAATTTAGAAGATTTGCTGCGCTTGGAATATCGAACTAAGTTGCTAAATCCTAAGTGGGCTAACGCGATGGCAAATCAAGGTTCTGGCGGCGCTTATGAAATTTCGCAGCGCATGACGGCGTTAATTGGTTGGGGCGGAACGGCTGATTTTACTGATAGTTGGGTTTACGATCAGGCGGCTGATACTTATGCTTTGGATGAAGAGATGGCGAAGAAGTTGCGGGAGGCCAATCCTGAAGCTTTTCGCAATATTGTCGGCAGAATGTTGGAGGCTAACGGGCGAGGTTTTTGGCTGCCGGATGCGGATAAGTTGCAGCAGTTGCGCGAGTTGTACGAGTTAACTGATGAGAAGATTGAAGGGGTGACAGTGTAGTTTTTTTAGTTAACTGGTTCCTAGGCTCTGCCTGGGAACGGATATCCAGAGGCTCTGCCTCGCCAGCTTCCAGGAAAATTGGAGGCAGAGCCTCCTGATCTGTGTTACCAGGCAGAGCCTGGTAACGAGTAGAAATTTCTCAGGTGCAAGTTTAACTGGTTCCTAGGCTCTGCCTGGGAACCGATATCCAGAGGCTCTGCCTCGCCAGCTTTAACTGGTTCCTAGGCTCTGCCTGGGAACGGATATCCAGAGGCTCTGCCTCGCCAGCTTCCATGAAAATTGGAGGCAGAGCCTCCGGATCGGTGTTACCAGGCAGAGCCTGGTAACGAGTAGATAACGAGTAGAATGGGAGATTAAATACCCCGATCGCCCTGCGGTTTTGCTACAGGAACTGACGGTTTTTTATTGGGAGAATTAAAAGCTCGATCGACCATATCTCCAAAGGGAACAAACTGCGGTGCAGACGATGGAGCTCCGGTTCTGAACACTGTCACGGGCCCGCTGCCGTCTTGGGCAAAATTAATCAATCTCGTTAAAGCATCACCGGGATTTTTAGCATTGCGCTTGTCTAGGGTGAACAGCAGATTTTGAGAGTTGCAGCGCCCCCGTCCGTTCACATAACAAACTACGGGCAAGTTATTAACAATTCCTGTTGTTAATTGCAAGTTGCTCAATCTTCCGCCATTCTGGGCAACAGCTTTTGTCAATCTATTGGAAACAATTTGACAGCGCTGCCAGGGTGTATATTCGCGGCCGAACTCGGTAGATTTCCACAGAATCATTGGATCGGTTGTGACATTTCCCCGCCGCGCAATTGTGACAAAATTCCGACCGGAAGTAACGCACTGAAATGTTGTTCTAGTGGTATTCCAAGAGTTGCTGGCTGGAGCTGCTTGCACTTGGCTTGCAAAGGCGACAGTACCGGCGAAAACTAAAGCGGATGCTAATAAGGGTGCAGTGAATTTCATAATAACTCCTGCCACTAAGGCAGCTAAATTTATGTAGGAAGTCATAGTTGTAGGCACAGGGCAGTGTCTATTGGTGTCAACTTAAGGTTAAACCGGTAGTCCGCCAGGGAATGAATTCCCTGCCTCAAAGCTAAAGTCCTCTAAAGAGGACTGAGAAAAAGACTGTTAAACTCATTAGTCCTCTTTAGAGGACTTTCGCTATTAGGCAGGGGTTTTAACCCCTGCCGGACTAGGGGTTTAACTTTAAGTTGACACCAATAGCCCGTGTCCTGTCCCTACCTCTTCAAATTCTGCTGGTTGGCTGTCGCACCCGGATATTTTTCAAATATTAAATCAGGTTAGTTGCACCTCATGTCTGTAGGTACATGGCAGTGTGGTGTGTTTATTTCAACACTGGGAAAGGTGGCTTTAGGAACACGGCACAGCGCTTTCTTTATTTCCAACACTTCGAGACTGTGGCACAAGTATCCTAGATAGTGTTTTTAGCTACATTCTCCAAAGCCACGACAGTCAACAATGGTAAGTAAAACTACAAAGCACAGCTCCGAAATCGGCTGGCAAATAAATTTTTATGAAACCTCGAATCATTGTTTGCGGGTTGGGCCACACGGGACACAAGATTTTTTGTTTGTTGAGACAGCAAGGAGCGATTGTGGTTGGTATTAGCGATCGCCCAATTCGCGGCGAAACTTCTGATGTGGTTGTCGGTAATTTGCAAGCAGCTTCTACTTTGTTGGCGGCGGGCATTCAAAACGCTCACACTTTAGTAATTGCAGGAGACGATGATGCTGTGAATTTGGCAATTTTGATGCAAGCGAGGATTCTCAATCCTCAGATTCGCATCATTAACAGATTGTTCAATACTAGCTTGGGCGACAGAATTGACCACACTTTGCCCGATCACACTTCCATGAGCGTTTCATCATTGGCTGCTCCGGTTTTTGCCTTTGCGGCTCTCGGCAATCAGGCGATCGGACAGTTGCGTTTGTTCGATCGCACTTGGCCGATTCACGAAGAATATATCGATGAAACACATCCTTGGAAAAATCGCAAACTCAGCGATTTGTGGGACGATCGATCGCGAATGTTGATTTATTATCTGCCGGCTGCTAACAAAACTGATTTAGTATCGGCGGTGCTTGCCGATCGGCAGTGTCAGCAGGGCGATCGGCTAATTGTTGCCACTCAGCCGACTATCCACAGCCCCCAAAAAACTTTAACTCAAAAACTGCTCAAAACATTAACTAAGCTGCACAGATTTCAGCAGCACAGCCAAGCAGCAGTAATTGTTGTATTGACGCTGCTGGCAATGATTGCCGTTGCTACTGCTACCTATATTTGTGTTGACGAGCATATCTCAATTGTCGATTCTCTTTATTTTTCAGTAGGGATGATTACCGGAGCCGGAGGCTATGAAAAAGTTGCCGAACAAGCTCCCGAAAGCATTAAACTATTTACAGTTGTCATGATGTTAGTTGGAGCCGGCATCATCGGCATCTGCTACGCACTGCTCAACGATTACGTATTGGGAACTCGCTTTACCGAATATTGGGATGTGGCGCGAGTTCCGCAGCGCCATCATTACATTATTTGCGGGCTCGGAGGAATAGGTATCCAAATTGCTAAAGAACTACACACTAACGGTTACGATATTGTGGCGATCGAGCAAGATCCAAACTGCCGCTTTCTGAGCACGGCTCGCTCAATGAAAATTCCGGTCATTCAGGGAAGTGCTAGTTTGCCCGCAACTTTGGAAGCTGCTAATGTTAAGCAAGCTGCAGCACTTTTGGCGGTAACTAGCAGCGATATGTCTAATGTTGAAATTGCCTTGAGCGCTAAAGGATTGACCCCAAAACTCTCAGTTATTGTTCGCAATCAAGACCCACATTTTGCTTTGATGGTGCAGCAAGTTTTTGAGTTTGAAGGAGTTTTGAACCCGACGGAATTGGCGGCTCCTGCTTTCGCAGCGGCGGCAATTGGAGGCAGAATTTTAGGCAACGGGATGACTGCTGATAGTCTCTGGGTTTGCTTGGCCACATTGATTACGCCAAACCATCCTTTCTGCGGCCACCATATTCAAGATGCTGCTATGTCTGCGGATTTTGTGCCTCTGTATGTGGAAACTAATTGTCAAACTCTCCACGGCTGGGATTTACTGAATTGTTGTCTGAGTACCGGGGATGTTTTGTATTTGACGATGCCGGCGAATCGGTTGGAGCAACTGTGGAGAACGACCTCGGAATTAATTAAAACTTAGTGGTTTGACACGGGAATTTATGGGGAGCATCTCATATTTGTAAAAACACTTCTTCTGGCTCCTTCCTTCTTCCTCTTCCCTCTTCCCTCCTGCCTCCTGCCTCCTGCCTCCTGCCTCAAAACTCCAATTTCTAGCTTGCCTGCTTTCATTGAGATGCTCCCAATTTATGTTGCCGATCGCTCAATTGCAACTACAAACCTGATAAAATGGGCTCTGTCTAGTAAAAAAGACTTACGACTAATCCTCTGAAATCCGGTTTCTTAGGGCAAGTTCTAGTATAAATAATCAACAGACTCTCAATTAGTTGCGATGTAGAATGAGAAAATTTTTAGGATTAGTTGTGTTTGGCCTGATAATGGCGATCGCCTCTGTAGCTGTCGCCGCTCAACCTTTGTTCGTCGCTTATCCTCCCGCTAACCACAAAACTACAGCCGATCGCATCTTTTTAATCGGCACAGCGCCCGCACCGGGACAAGTATCGGTAAATGGCAACCAAATTTCGCGCACCGCAGTCGGTCATTTCGCCCCGACTTTTCCGCTGCAACTCGGCGAAAATCTCTTTACCTTGCGTTACGAAAATCAGGAAGTCAAAATTAAGGTGACGCGCGAGTCTAATCAGCCGGTAGCCCCTGTAGGATTGGCTTTTGCTAAAGATTCCCTGACGCCGAAAGTCGATGTCGCGAGTTTGCCGGGGGAATATATTTGCTTTGGGGCGATCGCACCGGCGAATGCTCAAGTTTCTGTAAAATTGGCGGGAGTTACTATTCCTTTAAAAGCGCGATCGCAAGTCGAACTACCCGACAACAAATCTGTACTGTTAGGTGAAAACTCCCCGATCGAAAAAGGCGGCAGCGAACAGTATCAAGGCTGCGGTAAAACCCCCCCCAACCCCCCCTTGCTAAGGGGGGGCAATGAGTCTAATGCCGCCTTGCCAAGGGGGGGCAATGAGTCTAACTCCTCGGTACTAAAAGGAGAAAAAGTGGATTTGGGAGTGCCTGTATTTGAGCTAACAATGAACGGTCAAACTATCAGCCAACAAGGTACTGGCAAGATTTCTATTCTCTCTCCGGCGGATTTAGAAATAGCAGAAGTAACAGCAGATCCTGGTGTTGCCAGAACCGGGGCGAGTACAGATTTTTCTCGGATGACACCGCTGCCGAAGGGAACGCGAGCAACAGTTATCGGGCGGGAGGGAGAATGGCTCAGACTCGATTACGGTGCTTGGATTAAAGCATCAGAAGTGCAAATTGTCAAGGATGCAGTGCCTCCGCGATCGATTATTCGCAGCGCGCGATCGCGTCAAGTTTCCGGCTGGACAGAGGTGTTATTTCCCTTAGAAACACCCGTCCCAGTCACCGTGCAGGAAGGAAAACGCACTTTCACCTTAACCCTGTACAATACCACCGCTCAAACTGACATTATTCGCCTCGACGATGACCCGGTAATTTCGCGTTTGGAATGGCAACAAATATCGCCGCTGCAAGTACAATATACTTTTAATCTCAAATCCGCCCAACAGTGGGGCTATAAGTTGAGATACGAGGGCACAACTTTAGTGCTGTCTTTAAAACACCCGCCGGTGAATACAAGCATGATGCCTGTGTCGCAAGCAAAACCGCTGTCTGGAATTAAGATTCTCATCGATCCGGGACACGGCGGGCCGCAGGATGGAGGTGCTGTGAGTCCAGTGGGAATTAGGGAAAAAACAGTAGCTTTAACGGTGTCGAAATTGGTGCAACAGGAATTGGTAAATCGGGGCGCGAATGTGCTAATGACGCGAGTAGAAGATGTCGATTTGGATTTACCGCCAAGGGTGGAAATGATTCAAAAAGAAGAACCTGCGATCGCAATTTCAATTCACTACAATGCTTTGCCGGATAACGGCGATGCCATTAATACTAAAGGTGTCGGCGCTTTCTGGTTTCACCCGCAAGCGCACAGTTTGGCAATGTTTTTGCACAATTATTTAGTTGCCAAGTTGAACCGTCCGAGTTATGGTGTATTCTGGAACAACTTAGCCATGACTCGTCCTGCCGTTACTCCATCTGTTTTAATGGAATTGGGATTTATGATCAATCCCGAAGAGTTTGAATGGATTGTGAATCCGACAGAACAGAAGAAGTTAGCCGAGGCGATCGCCCAAGGTGTTACCGAATGGTTTGCCTCTGTCAAATAACAGTTAGTAGTAAGGACTGAAGTCATTATAAAAAAAAAATTATAGTCAGGACTTCAGTTCAGCCAATCCAAGGAAATGAAATAATGCTAATTTTCACTCAATCAAAAGCCTTTTTTATTGCAGCCGTCGTTGCAAGTTTTAGCTTCTCACTTTACAGCTTTCCTGTTTTCGGCAAGCAGCAAACTCTGGCTCCCGCAAAAGCAGAAGCTTTAAAAAAGCAAACTCAATGCTCGTTTATTACTGGTGAAGGTGGCGCTATTAACATTCGCAAAGGCCCAGGCAATCAGTACCCAGTTGTTGCTAAATTGAAAAGGGGAGACGGAGTTAGGGCTGTCAGCAGACAAGGTAAGTGGGTGAAAATTGCGGCCAGGTTTTCAGGTAATCCTCCTAATGAAACTTTGACAATCCTTGACGGTTGGGTGAGCAATCAATTTATTAATGGCTGTTCCGAAGACCAATTTGACAGGTGGCGACAATAGGAAATTTGGTTTTTAGTAAGGACTTCAGTCCTTAGTTGAGATGAAAACTAAAATCTTCACTACAAACCACACCGGGATATTTTTAAAAGTGGTACAAAAAAGACGATCGCCCTGATTCATTCTTGCATTCTCAACCAGCTAAAAACCTGTTCGGCGGTGATATTCAGGGGAATCATTTCGGGCACAGGAAGGACATCGCTACCTTCGCAGAATTGCGGTTGTTGGTTGGGCAAAAACGCTAAAATCGATCGATCGTCTGGATCGATTAGCCACCCCAACTGACAATTATGTTGCAGACAGTGAATGATTTTTTTAGTTACGCGATTTGAGCTTTGTTGTGGCGAGAGAATTTCGATCGCCCAATACGGTGCAATTAGCACATCATCCAACGGTTCACCGCTCTCATCAAATTGAATCTGTTCCCACAATAGTACCGCAATATCTGGAACAATCGATCGCCCGCCAAACGTACACCGCAACTCTGGAAAAGCATAAGCTATCTTGGGTTCCTCTACCACTTCATTAATGACACGCAGAAATTGCCCCTGGAGACGAGAATGTTTAGTTTTCGGCATAGGTTTTTGGAGAATCTCCCCCTCAATATATTCGCTGGCAGGTTTAGTTTCTGGCAGTTTTAGAAATTGTTCAAGAGTAAGGCGCTCAGTTGCGATCGTCATAAATAAATTCCTCAATGCTACCTATCTTCAGTGTAAACCAAAAAATAGTTATCTTGCATGAAACTGGTGTAATATCGCCTAATTTTGCAGAACAATCTGCTGTTTAAACTCAAACAAATTAGGATTAGTAGGGTCATAAAAAGCCCGCAACCAATGCACGTTTGGAGAACCAAAAGTTTCAACTCTCGTAAAATTTTTCATTCTCGGTAATTGAGTTTCATCGGTAAAATATGGTAAAGGTTTATCGATGCGGAAATAGTGAGTATCGCCGTGGACGAATACAACCTGCCCTGGGAAATTGCCTGTTTCTGTTTCCAGAGTGGAGATAAAATCGTTGTAGCCACTTCTTCTTTTGTCCGTCGGATCGAGTTCAAATCCCGGATTTGCCTGTGCAACTAACACAATTCCTTTGCTGTTGCTGCGTTTGGCTAAAGCAAAACATTCTTTGATCCAGGCTAAGTTAGCCCAATTGCGATCGGCATATTCTGCATCTGCTTCGGGAGTGCGACCAAAATTGTTATTACTTCCCGGCATATTAATCCCCAAAAACACAACGCCATGATAAATCCAGCGAACATTTTCGCGGAATTTAGCAAACTGCGGGTTTTCGCTTTGACGGGTGAGAATTAAGGTGCGCTTTCCCAAACTTTGATTACCGTTGCTAAATATTTCCCGCAGTTTAGCCAGTCTTTCTACTGGATCGTAACTGCCGTTTTTTGAACGGTGGCAATCCGTCCATTCATTGTCACCATAAGCTAGAATAAACGGTATCTCAAAATTGTCAAATAACTGCTTGCGGCTGACAAACGTTGCATCATCGCACACACTAGAACCGTTTTTAATGTCGCCATCGTGGACGACAAACGCTGCGGGCGATCGATTGATATCTGCAATCAAACTCGGAAATTGTGCTTCCTGTTCGGCACTGTAGGGCAAATCGCCAATCAAGGCAAATTCAAAAGGTTTATCGGCCCAACTTTCAGCATAGCTCAAAGTACCTAAACCGATAACAGATGCAAAAATGATAAATCCAATAATCAAATATTTTTTAAACATTCCTTCTCCAGTAGCCAGCAAACCATCGATATCCTAACAAAACTTGCCAACATCTTTGTTTTCTTCTTTTCCTCTGTGTTCTCTGTGCTCTCTGTGGTTCAAAAAAAAAAACTGCCTAAATTGCGATTATTAATGATACCATAAACACGATAAATTACTATAGATAAATTATGAAATTTTCCCCGACGCTCTCGGTAATAGCTGCATTTTTAATGGCTAGCTGCAATATCCAACCCCAAAAAATCAACCAGCAAACCAACACACAGCCTACAGAAAGTCGCTCGCCAATAGCAACCCCTGTCCCCGCCCAACCCAAGTCTGAGATCAAAGAAGCCAAACTAATTGCTGTCGGTGACATCATGATGCACAGTACCCAAACGCGATCGGGCTACGACGCAAAAAATAAAACATACAATTTTGACAATTTCTTCGCACCAGTTAAAAGTATCCTGTCAACAGGCGATTGGGTGATCGGAAATCTCGAAACACCTTTAGCGGGCGAAGATGCTCGCGGATATACGGGATATCCGCTATTTAACGCACCGGCTCAATTAGCGGATGCTGCTAAAAAAGCAGGATTTAATATATTGACAACTGCGAACAATCATGCTTTAGACCGGGGAGAAAAAGGAGTAATTAGGACGATCGCCAATCTGAGCGATCGCAAAATTGCTGCCATAGGAACAGCCACATCAGTCGCCGCAGCCGATCGCACTTTTATCAGCACCAAAAACAACATTTCACTAGCCAAGCTAGCCTACACCTACGGCACAAACGGCATTCCCATACCCAAAGGCAAAGATTACTTAGTTTCCCTAATCGACGAAAAAAAGATAGTCAAAGACATTGCCAAAGCCCGCAAACAAGGAGCAGATATTATCGCAATTTCCCTGCATTTTGGCGACGAATATCAGCGACAGCCAAACCCCCAACAAAAACAATTAGTTGAAAACCTATTAAAAGCCGGTGCAGACATCATTCTCGGCAGCCATCCCCACGTCGTCCAACCTTACAAAATTTTTAATTTTCCCGGCAAAAATGGCAAAACCCGCAAAGCTGTAGCCATTTATTCAATGGGAAACTTCATTTCCGGTCAGAATAAAAAATATACAGACTTAGGCGTGATTTTGCAAGTAAATATTCGCAAAAAATTTCCCGAAAAAACCACAGAAATTACCGATGTAAAAACACATCCTACTTGGGTACACCGCTATACTCAGAACAATAAAACTAACTATCGCGTTTTGCCCTTAGAAACAACTGTCAGCCAGAAAAAAGATGCACTGCTAGCAACTTCACAGTATCCTGTTTTAGCAAAATATTTGCAGGATATGAACAATCATCTTAATTCTTTAAATAAACCTCAAGATAACAAGTAATCCCTCCCTCAAGCAGGGCAGGGCGGTTTCATTCTCGCGAAAATCCCGATTTTGACTCTTGTAGTGCCAAGAATGCCTACCCCTAGAGACGACTTCACAGGCGTTTGAGACATGGGGGCTGCCACGGGGGGCAGCCCCTACAAGAGAATGAAACAGCCCTGATATCTGCGGTGAAAAAAAGAGAATGTATTAACCGCCCCGGACAAGGGATTGACGCCCATTTACCCAGAGGTCGAGAATAGATAGATGAATAATTTCGATGCTAACAGATTTGATATTACCCGAAATTAGGACACCGCAGTGCCGTTTCCCTACAATCAACCGGGCAATGATTATATCCGATCGCGCTCGCCCACAACTGTGCACGATTCTGATGGAGTTCTTCCGTATAATTCTCGCAGTGATAGCCAACTATTCCTGACGCTAAAACACGAGGATCGAAAGTAAACTTGTCCCTCTATTTGAGTACAAGTTTTCACCTTGACTCCAGCCAAGTCTAATAGATAGTCTAAGGATCGCGAATTAAATAACTTATAATTTTAATTGTTATTGTGGGATGGGCGTCCCGCCCGTCCAAAAAGGAC
>NZ_JAUBPB010000009.1:24596-141405 GCF_036700545.1 Microcoleus sp. SVA1B4 | reverse complement strand
GAAAAATCTTCTCTTTATCCCTTGGGCTTGTCTTGGCAACTAGATTAACTGCTACCCCTACTTATTGAGCCGATACGCAGAATCTATGGTAATTTCTCCACCCTCTTAGCACCGAACCACAGTTGTTGATTCGATGTTCGAGAGTGAAACGACTATCTTTTATCACTTTTTTAACTTTTGCCTTAATGCTAATTGTAGCTTTTTGACTTGGTGTTGAAATGAATTTACCATTGGGTTTAACTGAGAAGTTCCACCCAAGGAAGTCGCAACCATCTGTACTAGACCTCTTGCAAAAAAGATATATGTTATAATTAGAGGTTTTAAATTTAATCCCCTAGAGCTAACTCATAATTGTAAATTGCTGACAACAAATTACAACGCAGACCATAACGGCGACGACGATTGCGATAACGACTCGACAATATTTTAAAAATTTTGAGACTCCGATTAATGTGTTCAATCACAATTCTCTCTTGTGCTAGAACTCGATTGTAGCTTTTTTCTAGAAGAGAAAGTTTCCCATTTTTAGGTTTCTTTCTAGGGATATAACTATTGGAATGATAATTTTTTATCCCTTGATAGCCACTATCTTGTAAGCTATTTGTTTCCGGATGAAAATGAGTTTTACTTTTTTTAAACAAGTTAAAATCGTGGCAACTCCCTTGACCAAAAGCAGTGCAAATAATTTCTCTTGTCTCTTGATTAATTACCAATTTAGTTTTTAGAGTATGACATTTTTTTTTGCCTGAATAATAGTTTTTTTGTTTTTTTTGGGGTCGTTCAATAGCTGTTTCTGTGACATCCATTACCACGAATTCTGGATAATCAGAGTCTTTGAGTAGTGCCTTTTTCCCAGGAATACGGAACTTTCCCGTTTTCATTAAAGTTGATTCTATGTCAGTTACAATTCGGCAAATAGTTGATTCAGATACTCCCCAACTTGTCCCAATATGAAAATATGTTCGATATTCTCGCCAATATTCCAAGGCGACTAAAACTTGTTCTTCGACAGTTAGGATGGTGCGACGCCCTCTTCTGTCTTTCTGATTTTCTGACTTGAAGTTCTCCAAGGCGTTAACCATTGCTTTTAAGGTTTCAATCTTAACGCCAAATCTACGTTTAAATTCACAAGGTTTTAAATTTAGATAAGATTGATTTTTCATGATTTATTTATTATGTAATGACCAACAGAGCTTTTTAGCATTTTATCTTGTTTCTAGGAAAACAAGAGTAAGAATAAGTTAGGAGTTTTGATTCAATCAACTAAAGCAAAAGTTTTAATTATATCATAAAATTATTTTGCAAGAGGTCTACTATGTACATTTGTGACAAGTTAAAAAAAAGTGCAAATTGTCAAGGGGGTAGACCAACAAAGGTAACATAGGATGAAACCTTTACCGGGCAAGCAGTTGAGCGATAATTGAACCAGTTATGAGTCGCAAAAAACGAATCAACCGAGATCATGCAAAGAAAAAAATCGTCCCCAAGTAGAAAATGAAGTAATCGCGAATCACCTGGAAGATTTATTAATTCCGGCAATGGCGGCCCAAAAAAGTTTTTATCGGCAACTAAATCTAAGAGATAGAATTCTGACACTACCATTAATGATGGCAGCAATATTAAGTTTATTATGGCGACCCGTAGCAGGAGTAACAGAATTAACCAGATTATTAAATAGAGAGGAATTTTTATGGTGTGAGCCACAAAAGATTAGTCAACAAGCATTATCGCTCAGATTTTTAACTTTGATCGCATTTTTATTTGAAAAAGTATTTAAACAATTACTACCTCATTTTCGACAAAAATGGTTAACAAGAAAATCAAGACCATTACCAGATAGCGTACAATTTGCCTGAAAAAACTTTGAAAATATCTGGATAGCTGACGGCTCAACATTAGAAGCATTGTTTCGTAAACTCGAAATTTTATCAGATGTGCCAATTGGTCAATTAGCCGGAAAAATGGGAGTAATCATAGACCTAGTAACTCATCTTCCCGAAGAAATTTGGTTGGGGGAAAATCCGAAACAAGCAGATACTAATTGGGAGGAAGATTTACTAAAAACAGTTAAGCCTAAAACCTTACTATTATTGGATCGAGGCTTCTATCACTTCGCTTTTTGGTCAAAACTAATCGAGCAAGAAATTGGATTGCTCACTCGAATTAAGAAAGGTGCATCTTATTAAATCGAGCGGGTATTAACCAATACTTATGATGTCAAATACCAGATAATTAAAATAGGTGCAGGCACAAAACAGACACCAGATTTGACTATAATTTTAGTACAAATTAGCTCCAAGACTTCCTGGCGATTTTATCTAAAAACTGTCCGAAAACCCGAAGTATTGCCCCCTATGTAGTAGCAAATTTATATCAAAAACGCTGGCGAATAGAAAACGCATTTTGTACAGTAAATAGACTCCTAAATTTAAGTTATTTATGGACAGGTTTGTCCAACGGAATCCCGATTAAGATTTGGGATATTTGGCTATTTTATGCGGTTTTGGTAGACTTAGGAGATGCCGTTGCGGATGAATTAGGAGTGTCAATGGAACGTGTTTCATTAGAAATGATTTATCGGGGGATGTCTCATTTTTCTGTGGCATATCAAAAAGGATTAGCTTCTGACCTAGTTAAGTATTTTGCCTACGCTAAAAATCAAGATTTAGGGATTGTTGAGCTAGGCATGAAAACCTCATGTCAGGCTAATTATTTCTCCTTTCCATGGAACTCAAAGAAGTCCCTAACAATTTTTTTTCAACAATAAAGGAACAAATGGAGTCATATTTTAATTGGGTTAACAGGTAAAAAATGAGTAAAATTACTCATTAACAATAGTGCTTTTAGCTTAACTTGTGAGTAATGCTCAATTATCGATAAAAGAAACCTAGCTGACGCACCCTACTGAAGTTAATTAGTCCTAGGGTGCGTCAGAAGAGAGTCTCTCAATTATCGATAAAAGAAACCTAGCTGACGCACCTTACTAAGGAATGAGAATTAAATAACTTCCACTCTTGAAAGTTGGATGGGCGTCCCGCCCGTCCAAAAAGGACGGGCGGGACGCCCATCCCACAATAACAATTAAAATTGTAAGTTATTTAATTCGCGCTCCTAAGCCAATTAGTCCTAGGGTGCGTCAGAAGAGAGTCTCTCAATTACCGATAAAAGAACCCTAGCTGACGCACCCTACTGAAGCCAAAACGCCCATGATTCTAATGGGAATTTAACCTTGACAAACGCGCGGGCTTCAGGTTGAGAATTTCAACCTACTTGTTCGATATACTGAGCGAGATCGTCGCGCAGGCGGCTGAGTTCGGCTTCGGTGGTGACGCGCACGCGATCGTCCCGAACCGTAATCAGCACTTTCGCAGCAAAGGGAGTTGGCCAGATATTCGGGTTGCAGAAAACCTCCAAAAATACATCCCCTGCATACCGATATTCCATCGGTTTTTGGGGAGAAGCTTTAGCGCCAGCAGTTTTGGCTGCTACAGCTTTCAAGCTTTCCATCAAAGCTGCAATTTCGCTTTGCAAATCCCGCGCGGCTTGCGGGGAAAAGCTAAAGGAGACAGAACCTTCGACTAAATTCAGTGTCAGCGGAGAAAGAGACATGGGCAATGAAATTTAACATAGTATGGTTAATGATAAAAGATATAGTAACCCAAAAGAAGTACATTCCTGCTCACTTGGACTGCGAGAATGCTATTAATTAAAATTAATCTCAAGAAGAGCGGCTAAATTAATGAATATAAATATAGTTGCACGCTAGATTCGGCAATACTTTTAACCTGTTAGGACTTGATAAGCTTTAAACTAGAAGCGAGAAAACTTGACGGCCGATCGAGGAGATTTTATGGTTGCCGATAACCGTTCCGAAGTCCGCAAGGTTTTAATAATTACCTTATTGCTAAATTTGCTGGTGATGGCAATTAAAGCAGCCGTGGGATGGCTGACTGGTTCCCTCAGTTTGCTGGCAGATGCTTTGCACAGCGTCACGGACAGCGCTAATAATATTTTAGGATTGGTAACTAATCATTATGCCAATCCGCAGCCCGATCGCGATCATCCCTACGGACACCAGAAATTTGACGCTCTCGGAGCTCTGGGAATTGCTGTTTTTCTGGGAATTGCCTGTTTTGAAATTCTCAGCGGCGCTGTTGAAAGGTTGCTCAAAGGTGGCACAGTTGTCAAAATATCGCCAAATGAATTGTGGATATTGCTGATCGTACTGGGAATTAATATTTTTGTCACTTTTTACGAGCGCAGGGTTGGGAAACGTCTCGGTAGCGCGATTTTAGTGGCTGACGCCCAGCACACGATGAGTGATGTTTGGGTGACAATTATGGTCATCGGTGGGTTGATCGGTGTTTGGCAAGGGGATGTGTTAAACATACCTCAATTGCAATTTCTGGATGTGTTTTTGTCTTTTCCTGTGGCTGTTTTGGTATTTAGCAGCGGTTGGAAGGTTTTAAGGGAAAATCTGCCTTGGTTGGTGGATGAAATGGCGATCGCACCGGAAGTTATTCATGCGATCGCGATCGATGTACCGGGGGTTGTCAACTGTCACTCCATCGCCTCCCGTGGGGTTGTAGGGCGTCAAGTATTTATTGATATGCACATGATTGTCGATGCTGTCGATGTAGAAACAGCTCACCGGATTACAGAAGAAGTAGAAGCCCGTTTGGAAGAACGTTTCAGCCCTGTACGCATCTTAATTCACGTTGAGCCGCCGGCTTACCATTCCGACCAAATTAGCTACGATTCTGAAAAATGAAGGCACAACCAGTGATTTTGACACGGATACACGGATTAATTGAAGAATCGGGAAAGTATTTTTACTTACCGCAATTCCTCCGATTTTTTAAATCCTATCAATCGGGTTAGAGCGATCGCACTTAATTTAGTGCTAGTTTTCCACAGGAAAAGGGGGGTTTTCCCCAGAAATCGGTAAGTTTTCCACAATAGATCGATCGGCTGTCGTCGATTTCTGTCTTTCTATTTGTATAAATTCCAAGTATTTTGAACTTCTGTAGCCATTTCCCCCCGCAAATGCCAAGGTAGCAAAATCTCCACTTTTGAACCGAGAGCTCGCAGCCATCTCAACGGGTAGTGCGGATGGAATTTTTACTTTATTTTATCTGGTTCTAGCCTATCTACTCTCGATCGTAGCGGAAATTCTCCTACTCTGTTTTAGCGGACGATTCTCTTAATTCAGAGAAAGATGAAGAAATGTTTCGAGCGAGTTAGATTTGGGGGAGTGAGTGCGATCGCGCCTGAGTTGATGAAAAAGCGATCGCCTTCTGCCAAAATCAAAATTCAAGCCTCCAAAATCGATCGATGCAGCCATTTCAAAACTGCATCGATGAGATTCGGATGCTTAGGAGAAATGCGTTTTACATTGTCGCAGTGCTAAGTATGATGTTGTGGGATGCTTCTAGATTTGTAGTGGATGGTTAACTGTGCCAAGCGCGATAAAATTCTGGATAACTCATATTTTGGGCGCAGTGCCACAGTATAGCATAGCAACTTTCGTAGCACTCTGGTTCTTCTTCTGGTAATTCATCATTAAAATGCTCTTTTATATTTGCTACCACCCTTGGAAATAAATCACTAGGAATCGCCATCTTGAATCTGAAAACATCCATATCATCTAGCTCATAAATAGCTTGCTTTGATTTTAGAGCTTCAACCCATGCTTGAAGTGATTGTCTTATATTATTAGAACCTGAAATCAAACTTTCTTCTTCTCTAGCCAAAATTAATTGCTCGGCTCTATTATTGACTTTAATTGAGTTAATCCGCTTATTTATAACATTTAAATTCATTTTTTCAAATGTCCAATTATATAACCTCAAAAAACGATGACGTTTACTACCTTGGAACAGGTGGCGGTTTTGGCGTAACAAACAAGAAAATACTTCCGTTATTTCTAAGTCTTGAGGACGGGTTTCCGATAAACTTCTAGCGGCATACAAGCGATAACCTTCATCAGTGCCATTCAAAATAGAGTGTTTTAGAAATTCAACAGCTTCCCTATTACTAGGATCGAGCTTCACTAAAGTTTGTGCAATTTTTAACTTAACTTCTTCATTGTGATAAGCTTGTAACAAACAAACTAAAGTTGAAATGATATTAGAAGAAATTGAAAAATTTTCTAATTCTGAAAATTGTGAAATTACCTCTTCAACCAAGCTCTTATGCCTAAGTAAATCTAAGAGAGTGATTAACACGTGTGGATTGCCAGGGTCAATTTCCTCTAAATATTTAGCACCGCTTATTCGTAAATAATTATCGGGAAAGGGAGAATCAGAATAGTTTAGAATCAACTGATTCGGTCTGATACATTCGATCAAAGTTCTGATAATTTTTGGAATCAATATGCCAGATTCTGTTAATCCTGCACAAACTTCTTCAAACAGTATAACATCACCAAAATATCGATAATGATAAGCCTTATTAATTAAAAAATTGACAGCCTTAATGTGATAAGGATTAATTCGGAGTATCATTCGAGCAGCAAGCACGCGACTCACATCATCGCTATTATTTTTTAGTAGTTTAGTTAATCGATAGACTACTCTTATTGTATCGGTTTCTTGTAAGATTGCTCTAGCGGTTGCTTCAAGTATATCGAAACTTTCTAAACAGATTGAATCACTAAAACTCCACTCAATTACTGTATCAATCATTTCATCACCCCAGGAAAAGTATCGAAATTCAGAGAGACCTGCGATGGCAATAAAATAGGCTTGAAAACTATAAAATCTCTCACAGTTATCATCAAAATTAAGTAGATTTTTCAATAATTCTTCTTTGAGATTTGGCTGTATGCGGTCTTGTCCCAACCAAAGCAATATTACTTCTTTCCACTGCGGTTCAAAAATGCGATAAATACCTTCGTCTGGATTATGAGGAACATGATTCAGGAAATAGTGCCAATCATCGATCGCCAAGGCAGCAAAATATTCCTGGAATGTAGGATGAAAGAATGCGTAAACAGGTTCATCTGTTGCAGCTTCTCGATCTACCAAATTCAGCCAACCGAGATCCCAGGCTAATTTAAAAAGCCTATCGCCCATTTCTTTTTCAATTAAACTCAGCGGCAAGCGAAATCGAGTATCGCTATCCAATCCTGCTATAGACAAACGACCGAGGGCTTGATATAATTCTTCTTGCAAACCTGGTTGAGTCGCCCAATCAATAACCGTTTGGGATGGCTTCCACTCAAAGAAATAGCGGACAAAGTGTTGATATAGTTCGGCTTTTGTTTCTGGTAATTCGGCTTGCTTATTATTGCTGAATATTTGACACAGTAAAGATAAGCGAAGCGGATTTTTTACGAGTTGGCGGATGCGTTCTTTTTGCGGTTCTTGCAGCTTTTTTTGTAACTCCTGTCCCCGGTGAATATTTTTTGCTTCAGCAAACCAGTGCTGAATAAAATCATCTACTTGCTCTTGTTTAAACTCCTGAGTTTTGTAAGTATCAAAACCTGTAAGAGGATTTTTGATACGGGCATCCCAAACATTGGTTCTACAGGTTAAAACAACTCGCACATTACCCAACCAATCAGTAAGCTGGTTTCTGATTTCCTCTAAGGACAAACAACTATTCGCCCCTACAGCCATTTCATCAACGCCATCGAGTAACAGCCACACTCCGTCTTGACGCAACCGTTTTTGTAGAGATGTTTTGTGAGACTTCTCTACATCAATATCAGGATAAACCAAAGTCATAGCTTCCGGGAACCATTCCTGAAGAATATAGTCTTTCAATGTCTTTCCTTGCAAACTTGCCAGCGCAATGCAAATCGGCAAATCTAGATTATTTTCCTGAATGTGAGTGGCGATTTTATCTAACAGCGTTGTCTTTCCTGCTCCTGGTTCGCCCACAATAGCAATATGCTTATTTTTTCCAGTAGGGTTTTGTCCAATAACGTCAGTCATGAATTCATTATGCTCGTAAATTCGAGTAATGACTTCTTGTTCTAACTGATGCACCAATTCCATGGGCACATTGCCACTGCGACGCTGCTGCTGTTTCCGTTCGATCAAACCTAGCGGTACAAAAACATTGATTTCAAATCCCATTTCTGTCGCTCTCCGTCTAAAGCGTTGCTCCTCTTGCTGTTCCTTTAACATTGATTGGCAAACTCGCTGCCAATCAATAGTAATGTTTGGCTGTGGCTCTCGATCGGAATTATGCAAGTTTGAGTCATGTTCGGCAATAAATTTTAGGGGATCAAATCCTAATGCTTCAATAATTGAAATAGCATAGTTCCTATCGACGGGATTTCCCTTTAAAAAGCGTTTCACTGTGCTAATACTCACATACGCTTGCCTTTCAAGGTCTTCTTGAGACCAGCCCCGTTTATCTGGATTTAGTGGCTTCTCCAACTCAGCCATCCGTTGACGAACTTTATCCAAACCTGCGCCATCAATCCGAACACTGCGAGATGCCATAGTTTGACTCATTGCTAACAAACAAAGTGGATGAAATTGAGAATTTTGCATCAGTTGCATAGCCCGCCAGGGGTTTAAACCCCTGGCTCATAGCGAAAGTCCTCTGCAAGAGGACTAAATTCTGACCCAAAAAAGCGTTCTTCAGTCCACTTAAGTGGACAGTAGCTCTTAGCCGTGGACTTGAGTCCACGGCGGGACAACAGCACAGGCGCAAAATCTCAATCAAAACTATCCCTAGCATAGTCAGCATCAAGTTTCTTGACCAGTTCAGATCAGTTCACTTTTTTTTGAACCGTTTTGCTCTGGAGAAATCCAGTTGACCCCAATAGGCTTGAATCATTAACACTCAAAGGTTCAGCTTATGACAGCCTTTCAACTCAGCCTTTTCCCAGACGAGCCACCCACTCCCCTCGACTCCCTTAACAAAAAGAGAAGGGTAAAACTCCCATCTCAACCAACTGTCATAGAGCAATCCTGCACAACCCATAGAGCCGCACAACTGCTGGAGGTATCCACCACAACTCTCTACCGCGCTCGGAAAGAAGGCAAACCTTACCAGAAGGGCGCTTGGACTGCTACCGCTCTTGGTGCAAACGCTTGGACAGTCATCTACAACCCCTTTAATTCCCACTCACCCTAATCGGAAATAAAACTAATGCTCTACGCCTTTGACTATGACAATTCTTTGTCTTCATTTCCCCAATTCCAAAGCGGAGAAATCATCAACGAGTTAGAAACGATCGCTATCGATATTCTAGAGATGATTTTAGGCGATCGCTTCCGTTACTGTCCCCAAGTTCCCCTAGAAATCATCTGTTCCCGTCCAGAAACTTTCACCCGTCTTCCCATTGAACTTTGGAAATTTTGGGTGAGTTCCAGAGTCGATATCGCCTTGATGGAACGCGGTTATTGTGCTAGTCGCAAAGCCAAACTGGTGATAGAATGTCCATCTCATTGGCACGATCGCCCAGAGGTGCAGGTGCGCGATCGCAAAAAAGCCCGACTCCTTGCATCTGTTGGCGTTCCCTTAGTATACCTGCGACAAATCGATCGAGATCGACGCTTCTATCGTTTCTACACTCCCAATGGACAAAAAGAAGTCTTCTACAACTCAATTACCCAACAAGGACGGACAGAACTGGAAGCATTTTTGCAACACTATTCAACACAGTTGACAGTTGACAGTTGACTCTTTGACTATAAACTTTCTGTGTAAGTCCTGTAATTAACACAGGACTTACAGACGGCATCTATCCAAATCGAAAATCAATAATCGACAATAGTATTACTCCCACTCGATCGTTCCCGGCGGCTTAGAAGTAATATCGTATTTTTTGCTCTGATCTACTGAATACCTTGTACCACATATAGATGGAATATGCTGGATGATTACAAATACCGATCGCAACTAGGACAACGATACAACATGGGTGGGAGGTGTGCGGACAAGCTGTAGTTTCTAAAATCTTAAAATTTGTGCATTTCGGACATTCTTTAAATATAACTTAGTGGCATAATTATCTATCTTTAGCCCTGGTCGCATTAATACCTTTATAACCGGGTTTTTTACCGTTGTTAAAGGCTAATTATGCCGTTTGTTTGTCCATCAAACCGAGTTTCTGGAAACCCGTGCGTCCAGGAGTATATCTTCCTATACAATGGTGACTTAATTCCGAATTGTGGTATATTTTCTGGGCGCGGGGATTTTTTAGGACAATGTTCGATATGAAACGTTTAAAATTAAAATCAATGCTGGCGGCGGCGATCGCGATCGCCCTTTGTTTAATTGCGATCGCCAGCTACGCCCAAGCGAACAAGACTTTAACACTCGCGACTTCCCCAGACTACCCGCCCTATGAATTTAAAGATACGGCTGTTAGCGGCAACGAAATTATCGGTTTTGACATCGATATTGCCAAATATATTACTAAAAAATTGGGTTACGAGCTGAAAGTAATTGGCATGGATTTTAACGGCTTAATTCCCGCTTTGCAGGCGGGAAGAGCCGATTTTGTGATGGCTGGAATGACTCCCACAGCAGAAAGGAAAAAAAATGTAGATTTTTCTGACCTTTACTACGAAGCTCAAAATACAATTGTCGCCAATAAAGGCAGCAATTTGACCAAAGCTGAAGATTTAGCCGGAAAAAAAGTAGGCGTTCAACTCGGAAGCATTCAGCAGGAAGCTGTGAAAAAAATGCCCGGTGTGCAACTGGCTGCTCTCAATAGGATTCCTGATATCATTCAAGAAATTAAATCGAACCGCATCGCCGCAGGAGTGATCGAGGATACTGTCGCTACGGGTTATGCCGCAGCGAACCCGGACTTGGAATTTAACACAATTCCGAATACTGAAGAAAGCGGTTCGGCGATCGCCTTTCCGAAAGGTTCGAGATTAGTTCCAGAATTCAACCGAGTCCTCCAGCAAATGAAAGCCAGCGGTCAAATTAAGGAACTAGCTACTAAGTGGTTTTCTCGACCGATTCCGCAAGAAACTGCTCAAGCAAATCAGCCTGCGGTAGCCTCCAAGTTCGGGTTAGATTTTGGCAAAATCTTGCCGAGTTTGCCTTATATTTTGTCCGGGATTTGGGTAACGCTAACTTTTACCTTGCTGTCGGCATTTCTCGGATTTATCTGGGGAATTGTGCTGTCTCTGTTTAAGATTTCTAGCATTAAACCGCTGTTTTGGTTTGCCACTGCTTATACCTCAATTTTTCGAGGAACACCGCTAATTTTGCAGTTGACTTTAGTTTATTTTGCAACGCCGCAGCTTACGGGCTATAATATATCGGCGCTGCAAGCTGGCGTGATTACTTTTTTCTTGAATTCTGGGGCTTATATTTCCGAAACAATCCGCGCGGGAATTCAAGCCGTAGATAAAGGTCAAAAAGAAGCCGCAGAATCCCTTGGCGTTCCCTACAAACTGATGATGGGCGATATTATCTTGCCGCAAGCGTTGAAAAATATTTTGCCTGCATTGGTGAATGAAAGTATTGCTTTGCTGAAGGATTCAGCTTTAGTTTCAGTAATTGGCGTAGAAGACTTGCTGCGCCGCGCTACAATTGTGGGAGCAGAAAAGTATATTTACTTTGAACCTTTGATATTTGTCGGCGCAATTTATTATTTGATGGTGCTTAGTTTAACTTGGGGGGCCAATGTACTCGAACGTAGACTCCAAAGTAGCAGTTAAGGTCGATCGCCTGTATAAATCTTTTGGCAATCTGAAGGTTTTGCGCGAGATTACTACTGAGATTCATAAAGGAGAAGTGATTGCTATTATCGGCCCTTCGGGGTGCGGCAAGTCTACTTTTTTGCGGTGTTTGAATTTACTGGAAATTCCGACTTCGGGACACATATACATTGACGGAGTGGATATTACTTTGCCGAAGGCAGATATTATGAAAATCCGCCAGAAAGTGGGGATGGTTTTTCAGCATTTCCACTTGTTCCCGCACATGACTGTGCTGCAAAATGTGATCTATGCGCCTGTAAAGGTGAAGCAAATTGCTAAGGATGAGGCGCGTCTGAAGGGGTTAGAATTGCTGGAAAAAGTGGGTTTGTCAGATAAGGCGGAGGTTTATCCTTCTAAGCTTTCGGGGGGACAAAAACAGCGGGTGGCGATCGCCCGCTGTTTGGCTATGGAACCGGAAATTTTGTTGATGGACGAACCGACTTCTGCACTCGATCCAGAAATGGTTAAAGAAGTGTTAGATGTGATGAAAGCTTTGACGAAAACGGGAATTACAATGGCAATTGTAACTCACGAAATGGGTTTTGCGCGGGAAGTCGCCCACCGGATTTTGTTTCTGGATGGCGGAAAGGTGGCGGAAGATGTGCCGCCGCAGGAGTTTTTTAGTAACCCAAAGTGCGATCGCGCCAAGCAATTTCTGGAAAAAATGCTTTAATCTGATATCGCATCCGCAATTAAACAGGTTTGTAGTTCGATCGCACATAATCTCACATTCTCAGCCCCGCACCCTACAATCACGACAATATTTAGTTTTAAATTCACCTTTTTTTAATGTTTTTTACTGTGCCGATCGCGCTGGCGATCGAGTTTAGCTAAAAATGCACCCGAAACATCCGCCAGAATGCTAATTATCCGATACAAAGCCACGGCACCCAGAATTATACCCGTAGAAAAGCGATCGGACAACAGGGCGATCGCCGTTGCTTCAAATACTCCCATTCCCCCCGGTGCTCCCGGTACGACTAAACCGACAACAAACGCAAAACAAAAAGCACCGAACAAGTTGGGAATATTGCTAAATTCCACCGGAGTTAAAGCCGTTACAGTTAGCAAAAAACCGCCGCCCCGCAATCCGATAAAACACATTTGTCCGATTAACGGCACTAAAGGATAGCGTTTAATTGGCAAATTAATTTTGCGCTTAGACTTGACACTAGATGTTTTTTTAGTTAGACTAGAGTTAGACTCTAAACGCAAAGTTTGTCCATCGCCCCGATCCTCCCCAACTTCTGAATTTTCCCCATTGTTCTTGGATAACTTCAACCGCTCTACAAAGAGGACGATCGGATTTAAAATGCGGGGATGAATCGCCGTTAAAATAGCAGCACAACCGACAATCCGCAACCACCAATTGAATTGGTCAAAACAAATCAACCCAATCAAAACGCCAGCAGAAGCCATCAGCAGCGGTTCCAGCAACACGCTGAGAGTAGCAGCTTTCGGGAAAATCCCTGCCTTTTTGGCGTCCAATATTCGACCCCAAAAATGCCAAATATTCCCCGGTAAATACTTGGCAATATTAGTTTTGAGAAAAACTTGAATCGCCCAGGCGGCAGTTACAGGTTGGCGGAATTCCCGCAAAATCAACATCCACACCCAGCCGACAAAAATTAGAGAAAATAAAGTGACGCCAAGGGCGATCGCCAGCAACGGAAAACTTTCGGCTCGAATTTGGATATTCGCGACTTCTCGCCAGTGAGTTAAAAAAGCTTTGGCAATAAATAAAAACGTCCCGCCCAAAATCAAATAGCGCAAATAAGGCTTTAAATGCGACTTCGCGATGTTGAAAAAATTCTGAATTCGATGCAAGTGTTGTTTTCCCATTTTCTGATCCCGATTTTGAATTTGGGATTAAGTTATACTGTTTTAGATTTTATATTTTAGAGTGGCTAAGGCCGAATTGTGGTTGATTTACACGGCATGATATGACGGAATAAATCTGTTTAACCTGAGATGTTGCATCCTTGTCAAGAACGGGCAAGATGCCCGTTCCACAATAACTCAACATTCTTGTGGAACAGGCATCTTGCCTGTTCCTAAACGGGCAAGATGCCCGTTCCACAATAACTCAACATTCTTGTGGAACAGGCATCTTGCCTGTTCCTAAACAAGTAATTGAGAATGGTGCAATATCTCAGTTTAACCTAACCTATGCACACATCTACAGACTGTGCGTAATGCCCGCCTTACAGACTATTTAGGGCGTTTTTAACCACAAACTTAAATTTAAAATCTAAAATTTAGATCGATATACCTCGCTAGGAGTACATTTCTATGTCCGGCCCGAGCCCTGACGGTTTTTCCTATCTTTTAGATGATAGCCCCAACAGTTTCGCCTTGACTCCGGGCTTTTTGACTCCTTATCCTAACGGACTTTTTGCCCTCGGCGGCAACGATTTTATTGTCGGTTCGTCGGATGCCGAAATAATTAGCGGTGATAATGGTAACGATCGCATTCTCGGCGGTGGCAATTCCGATACGCTGTTAGGGGGCGCAGACAACGATTTGCTTAACGGTGGTGCCGGCGCAGACTTCCTGTTTGGCGATGCCGGCAGCGATACCTTGCAGGGAGGTAAGGGAGATGACGCCCTCAACGGCGGCGACGGCAGCGACGTTTTAGTGGGCGATGGCGGCAAAGATACGCTGACAGGGGGTTTGGGCCCAGATACCTTTGTCCTCCGCAGCGACTCCGCAGTCTCCGATCCGGCTAATGCTGACGTTATTACTGACTTTAACAGTTTTGTGGATTCGATCGGACTGACTGACAATCTTACCGAAGCTGACTTGATTCTCGAAGAAATATCGATCGCCCCCGGTATTTCCAATACATTAATTAAAATTCGCCAATCCAATGCTATTTTAGGCTTGGTAGCCAACGCATCTCCACAAGACCTTGCCAATACATTCATCTCTGCAACTACCGTATTGGGCAACCAACTCGATCAAGCTCGCGATTTAGGCGTTTTGGGCGGCACTCAAACGATCGCCGACTCGCTTAGCAACGCCCGACCAGACGGCCTTTACCGCTTTACTTTGCCTGCAAATAGCGACTTTAAATTAACTGTCAGCGGTTTGACTGCGGATGTTGATGTTGCTCTAATTAAAGATATTAACGGCGACAATTCTATTGACTTCACCGATATTATTGCTTCTTCTCAACAACCCAATTTATCGCCCGAAGCAATCAACATCAACGGTTTAGCCGCAGGAACTTACTTTATCCGAGTTTATCAATACCAAGGCAGTACAAATTTCTCCCTCAATCTGTCTGCCACTCCTGCAACTATTTCTGATAACAATACGAGCAACTTGCCAGGTTTTGACTCTCGTTTTGGGTTCGGTTTGGTGAATGCAGCGGCGGCAGTTGCTAAAGCTCAAGGTACTGCAACTTTTCCTGATGTTCCCGACTTGGGCGGCGACGAGTGGGGCAGAGATTTAATTAAAGCTCCAGAGGTTTGGGCCCAGGGCTTGACTGGAGACGGAATTGTGGTGGCAGTTATTGACAGCGGAGTTGACTACAATCACCCGGATTTGACGGGGAATATATGGAGCAATGCGGGGGAAACTGGCGTTGATGCGATCGGTCGCAATAAAGCTAGCAACGGGGTTGATGATGACAACAATGGCTTTGTTGACGATTTCCGGGGATGGGATTTTGTCAACAACGATAATGACCCGATGGATGATAACAATCACGGCACTCATATATCGGGTTTAGTTGCTGCGAAAAAAGATGGGGTTGGGATTACTGGAACGGCTCCGACTGCGAAGATTATGCCTTTGAAAATACTTAATGGAGCAGGGGTGGGTAAAATTCGGGATGAAATTAATGCGATTAATTATGCGGTGGCAAATGGAGCGAAGATCATAAATGTGAGTTTGGGCGGCCTACAGTTGAATGCTCAAGAATTGGATGCGATTCGAGCGGCAGAAGCTCAAGGCGCGATCGTGATTTCGGCTGCGGGAAATGATGCTCGTCCACAAGTAGATTATCCGGCTCGGTTTGCCAATGAGGTAGGAATTGCTGTCGGTGGTGTTACCCGAAATGGCTTGTTTGGGGAGTATTCTAACCGGGCGGGTTCGCAGGCAATTAATTATTTTGTTGCTCCGGGTGGCGACGGTGGTAGGGCGGATTCTGGTGATGTTTATTCAACTGTGGCGCTTTCTCAACCGGGGATTCCCTATCGATATTTTTCCGGTACTTCAATGGGAGTGCCACAAGTATCCGGCGTGGTAGCTTTGATGTTGCAAGCTAATCCGAATCTGACTCCTGCTGATATTAAGAGGATTCTTGCGGAAACTGCGAATCGAGCTGTTTGAATTAATTGATAATTGGTAATTGGTAATTGGGAATCGGTAATGGGATTGACATACTTTTACCAGATTTCGTAGGGGCGGGTTTCACCAACAATATCAAATTTCTACTAACAATTTACATAAACCCGCCCCCACACAACTAACAATCTACATCCACATTGATTTGTATTGAATGCGAAAAATGTACCAGGGGTTTACCGTGGGATAGGGGCGGGTTTTATAGATTGTTAATTAACCTAAATATTGTTGGTGAAACCCCCCCCTACAAGCCCAATTAAAAATTGGCGGCGTAAGTTAAGTCAAATTGGCGGCACAGGGTGATGCAGCAGTAGCTTGGTCGATCGAATACTAACTCGTAATTCATCTGGCCGTCTATTTTGGTGATCGGCTGCTTTAAGGGGATGCCGTGAATGTCGTATTGACGGCGTTCTAAGGCACTCCAGTCGATAATTTTGAAGTCGATTTGGTTCTGTAACTCACTTGCGATCAGATATAGGTGCATCTTGTCTTGAACTTTCCCAGTCAGGGGAACTTTTATTAACACTGACTGGGTGACGAGGGGTTTTTGGTCGTTGGGATGCTTCTGGGTGTGGCAGCTTTTGAATTCTATATCGTAAGGTTCTACCTTGAATTTCTCTCCACTGGCGATCGCAGATGAGTGCAAATCTTTCAGGCACTTTTCTAGGTGAGGAATCAGCCCTAAGTCTGGATCGCACAGCAGTTTACGAATGTTGGAGGTTTCAGTGACTGTCATTGGAGATTTTTGATGTTATTTTTTTATTCTTAACTTTTAGCTTACCACTAAAAGCAAACCTATCGAACTCTCCTTGCGACATACTTTCAAAAATGCCGTTTATGGCCAGTATGTCGCAGTGAATAAGACATTTTTGGGCCACAAACCCGTGTTTTTTGCCTTAATGTTTGAGATTATTTCTTGGTAATTTTCCACAGATTAAGCTCGACATTAGTGTCAGCCGGATCTATTTGATAGTTTTGTTGCTGAATTGCCGATCGCAAAGTAGAGGACGGTCTGTATAAAAACAACTCACTGAAACCGCCGGGAATTTGCGGGGGTTGGGGTTTTTTCTTTGCCAATTCTCGATTTTTGTAGCAAGAAGTGTAACAGCGGGGTTCTATTAGCAGTTTTACTTTGGGTTCTAGGTAATAACTTAAAGGCATGATATATGCAATATTGGCATCGCTGATAAATAGGGGATTGCTGGCTTGATTGACAGTTGCGGCTACTTCCAAGGCACGCAACCAACCGCTGCCTTTATTCCACCAAATATCTGCTTGAGAACTAACTCCACCGGATATAATACCTGCGAAAAAAACTCCCACTATAACTATTTTCCACAGTTTTTGCTGTTTTAATTTCTCCAAATTGCTACTGATTTTCGCAGACAGCAGGTAAGCCACTGCTATCTGAATTCCCACATAACAAGGAACTAAATATCGCGGATTTGCCGATCGCCTTCCACCCTTGATTATATCAGGCACTGCTAAAAACAAAGCAGTTGTTGCAATTAATAACAATACAATCAACCACACTCGCTTTGGTGTTTGTCGGCATAGATAATAAAGGGCATAGCCGACTAAAGCTAGAATCATGATACCAACTGGAATTAGCAAGGCAAGTTGTGTGGCGTTGGCAGTTCCATCAATGCCAATATCAAAAAATGCTATGGTGATGGAACCAACCCATCTACTGACTAATCTTAAGAAATTTGTTTGTTCTGCCCATATTGTTGTGCTTCTAACTTGATTGAAATTTTCTACAGTATTTACCAGGGAAGGCATGAAGCATATCAAAGCGATTAAAGATGCTACATAATAGGAAATAAATGTTTTCACATCGCGCCAGTTGGCAATAACTGCGACGTAGATTGCGTGGGCTGCAGCGACGCAGACAAATAACAAGTGGGTGTACAATCCCAGTGTTGCTGTGGCTGCATAAAGCGCCCAGGAAAGAACAAGGGCGACAGGATTTTGATTTTCGTCAGGGCGTGTTGCTCGCAGCAAGGCGGCAGTGGATAAAATAGTAGTTACTGTCCACAAACTGTACTGTCTTGCTTCTTGGGCAAATAGGATGTGGTAGGGAGAAATTGCGAAAATTGCGATCGCCATCCCTGCTACTGCTGAAGATTCAAATAACTCCCAAGCCAGCCAATAAATTGCGGGAAATACTAGCAGGCTAATCACGGCGGCCAAACTTCTCATTGCTGCAACGGAACTGCCGAACCATTGCGCCCAATATCGCGCTAATACGTAATACAGCGGCGGGTGGTGGGGGTCTTCTGTTGCTAAAGAATTCAGGGTATCCCTTAAGGTTTTTTCGGAATTTATCTGCTGATATTTTTGTAAATCCGCAGGCGAGGTTATTTTCTGGTACGAAATTTCTTTGATTATTTCGGCTTCGGTGTAGCCAGAAACTCTCAAAGAAGTATATGTTTCGTCGATCCAGTAAAATTTGCGATCGAGATTGGCGAACCGAAATAAAACACCTATGACTAATACGGATATAATTAAAAATTTCAGCCAATTTCGGGGAACATTAAAACGCATTTTTCCAACACCACTTCATTTTTTTAGCAATTTTCTCAAAATTATATCTTGATTTTTTAGAGTGTAAAGAGTTGGTATTTCATAACGAGTATTTTTTTTTATTTCTGTTGTGAATTCTCGGGAAATACCATACAAAAAAATCTCGTTAAAATTTGGTGGGATTTTCACAATTTTAGGTGGCAATACTAAAAAATTAGCTGGGGAATTGATTAAGTAACTCAAACCGAGTAAGTTGCCGATCGTATCTACACTATACACCCACAAGTCTGTTATGAGTAATGGCCGAGAAGCTGAGTTTACCGTGCGGGCGATCGGGATGTTAATATAAGAGCGGTCTTTATTCCACCAAGAGTCTGCTGGCAAATAGATGCAGCAGGATATAATTCCAATAGAGAGCAAAGCAGCCAGAGCCAGCCTCCACAGCTTTTGCAACTGCATTGTAACTTGAGGAGATGTCATTTTTACCGCCAAAAAATAGGCAACAGCTATCTGCATTCCTAAATAACAGGGAATCATGTAGCGGGTGTTGATCGATCGCATTCCGCCCCAGATTAAATCCGCTGGCAGGAAAATGGCTACTGTCACGCACGTTAATGTCATAACAAACAACCAAACACGTCTTTCTGTCTGACTCAGCAGCAAATAAAAAGAATATCCGACAATTATTAAAATCATTAAAATAACTGGGAGAGTCAATAGGAAATATAATCGTGGTAAATCCGAGTACAATCCTACATCCAAAAATTGCCTAGTAATGTTTAACACCCAATTTCCACCTAATTTGGAAAGCGGAATTTTTAAAGACTGCCATGCTGTTTTGTTACTGACATTTTGCGAATTGATCAAATAAACTACAGTCCAAGGAGATAAGGCTATAAATCCTGCGCTTGCTGCTAGGAAATAGCCAATTACAGTCTTATTAAATCGCATATTTTCCGAGATGGCTACATAAATTCCATGCCCTAACAGCACCAGTGCAAATAATAGGTGAGAATAAAATCCCAGTGCTACTGTTACCGCATAAATTGCCCAACTGCTGTTAGTTTTTAGCCGCATTGCCCGCAGCAAAGCAGCGCTAGACAGCAAAATTATTAATACAAACAAGCTGTACGGTCGAGCTTCTTGAGCGTAAACTATTTGAAAAGGCGATACAGCTAGTAATGAAACTGCCAACCAAGCTGTCAGCGAGGAATCAAATAATTCTAAGCACAGCCAATACATACAAGGCAATGCGAGCAAACTAAAAACAGCCGACATACTTCTAGTTACAGCCACTGAATCGCCGAACAGTTGCACCCAAAATCTCGTCGCTACAAAATACAGCGGAGCGAGTTGGGGTTCTTCTAAAGCTAATCCTTTTACGGTATCTACGACGGTTTTTTCTGAATTTATCCGTTGATATTTTTGTAAAAATTTAATGTCCCGACTTTCACCGTCAACTACTTGCTGAATAAACTCAGATTCTGTATATCCAGATAACCGCAGGGATGTGTAACTTTCATCTATCCAGTAAACTTTCTTTCCTAGGTTTGCGAAGCGAAAGAATATGCCGAGGACTAATACAACTATAATTAAAAATCGCAACCACTTGTCAACTGAAGGGTTGTGAGAATTTAGTCGATCGCGATCTTTGGTAGATTCCATTTTATAACTAGCTAATCTCCCACAATTTTTTACTGTTACCCCACCTGTAAGGTGCGCTGGGCGCACCCTACCAACTTAACAGCCAGAGAGAGGACTTGAGTCCTCACTACGAACAAAGGAATGATTAATCATCCACTCCTGCAATCGGTGCAAAACCCTGCCGCTGAATATTTTCAGTTATGGTGCGGGGTTCGAGGAATTGCAGCAAATAATCCGGGCCACCTGCTTTAGAACCAACTCCCGAAAGTTTGAATCCTCCGAAGGGTTGCCGCGATACCACAGCGCCGGTAATTCCGCGATTGATGTACAGGTTTCCGACTTCAAAATCGGATGCGGCTCGATCGATATGCGAAGGCGTGCGAGAATACAATCCGCCGGTTAAAGCAAAATTCGTGCCGTTAGCAATAGCAATAGCTTCGCTGAAATTCTTTGCCCGAATCACCGACAAAACCGGGCCGAAAATTTCTTCTTGGGCGATAGTTGCTGTGGGCGATACTTCCGTAACAATGACTGGGCCGACAAAATAACCGGTTTCCGGTGCCGGCATTTCTAAAGCTATTTTAGCTTCGGCGCGACCTTTTTCGATGTATTCGCGGATGCGCGAATGGGCATTTGCATCGATCACGGGGCCGACTTGAGTGCCGGGATTTTCTGCTGGGCCGACATTGAGCGATCGCGTCGCTTCTACCAATCTTGCCACAAAATTATCGTACACTGATTCGACCACAATTACTCGCGAACAAGCGGAACATTTTTGGCCACTGTAGCCAAATGCCGAATAAACTACGCCTGCAACTGCTTGATCTAAATCCGCACTTTCATCGACAATAATTGCATTTTTGCCGCCCATTTCCGCAATTACTCGTTTCAGGTGTTTTTGTCCAGGCTGCAAAATCGCAGCATCGGCATAAATCTGACAGCCCACTTCCTGAGAACCAGTGAAAGTAATCATGTGAACGTCAGGATGTTTCACCATGTAAGCGCCGACGGTTGAACCTTTGCAAGGCACGTATTGAAATACGCCTTTGGGGATTCCGGCTTCCAGCAAAATTTCTGTGATTTTTGCTGCAATTACTGAGGAAACTTCCGCAGGTTTGAGTAAAGTACAATTACCAGCAACCAGCGATGCAACTGTCATACCGACGGGAATTGCGAGGGGGAAATTCCACGGCGAAATGATTAAAGAAATGCCGCGTGGCTGATAGCTATAACGGTTAGTTTCTCCGGGGATGTCGTAATTTTTACCTTGTTCTAACCGTTCCATTTCGTCGGCGTAGTAGCGGCAAAAATCAATAGCTTCGGAGACTTCGGCATCGCATTCTCTGACGGGTTTGCCGACTTCAAACACCATCCAAGCTGACAGTTCGTGCCGCCGCTGTTCCATCAACTCAGCGGCTTTGCGGAGGACGCCGGCGCGCTGGCGGACGGGGGTTTTTCGCCAACTGGTGGAGGCTGCTTTTGCTGCTTCAAGGGCTTGTTTGGCCTGTTCTTCGGAAAGCAATCCGATGGTGCCGACTACTTCTGTGGGATTGGAAGGGTTGAGTGAGTTAACGGTTGCTTCAGTATTTTGGTATTCGCCATTGATTAGGGGTAAATAGGTTTTACCTAAGTTGGCGCGCACTGATTTGATTGCTGTTTCTGCTTGTTGCCGCAATTTGGTATTGGCGTAGTCGGTATCGGCAACGTTGGGAAATACTTTGCTGTAAACTAGCTGGTCATTTCCGTTAGCAACTGGTGCGGCTAACAATTGTTCGATCGGCATTTCTTCGGAACTTTGCCGGATGAAAGAACTGTTGGCGGTATTTTCCAGCAAACGGCGGATCAAATAAGCCATTCCCGGCAACAAATCGCCGTAGGGACAGTAGACTCGCACGCGATAACCCCGATCGACCAAAAGCTTAGCCAATTTGTCGCCCATGCCATACAGCACTTGCATTTCAAAGCGGCGGCGCGGTATATTGAGAGTTTCGGCAATGGCGATCGCCCTCGCTTGCGATCGGACATTATGACTGCCAATAGCTGCATACAAATATTCGTGATTTTCTAGCAGCAACTGCGTCATCTGCTCGAAATTTGCATCGGTAGTAACTTTGTCATTGTAGACCGGCTGTGGCCAATCTTTCTGCATTGCTTTGATAGTTTCCTGATCCCAGTAAGCGCCTTTTACCAGCCGCACTGTTACCGGATTTCCTCGTTTTTTTGCCCACGCAATAAGACCTTGCAAATCTTGGGCACTGTCGCGCAAATATGCTTGCAATGTAATTCCGATATCCGTGCGACTGCGAAACTCTTCCTCTAACAATAAGTCTTTGAGAATGCTCAGAGTCAAACTCTTGTAAGCATACTGTTCCATATCGAAATGAACCGCCGCGCCCAACTCCTTCGCGCGACGCAGTAAAATGCGAATTCTCTCGCTTACTTTCTCCTCACTACCTTTAGCATCCAAAGGGTCAAACTGAGAATAAAAAGCCGTTAACTTTACCGATACTTGCACTCGCGGCAAAGTTTCGCCGTCAGCTTTGTCAATTGCATCTACCTGCGGCCAATTCTTCGCTGCATTGGCGAGTTCAGCCATCAATTCCAAATAGCGGTTAAGATAAATTTCCGCCTCAGTTTCAGTGATGACAGCTTCCCCCAAAAGGTCAACTGTAAAACCCATTTTATCTTTGCGAAGTCGCTCTAAAGTTTTAACTACCTGCTTGATATTTTCCCCAGAAATATACTTGTGCGCCAAAGTTTCCACTGCAGGCGCAACCGTCGTCGCAGCCAATTGTCCAGGAATCGAATCAGCGTTAGTAAAATTGAGTAATTTTTTCAAAGCTTCGGGCAATTCTACCTCTTGGGCGGTCAGGTATTCTTGCAGGTGGCGGGCAATTTCCGGCTTGCTGCGGAGTGCCGGCAAACAGTCAATGAATCGAAACAATTGCACCCGCAGTCCGGGGCTAGCCATCGCCCAATCCATTAGTTTGTCGTCCCAGCGCATTTGGTCTTGGAGTTGACCGAAAAAAGAGCGCTTTTTGTCTTGAGTTGCCTTCAGGATTTCTTTGGCAATTTCTTGGGTTTTTGCTTCGTAGATGCTTGGAGATATTTGTGCAACCATTGGTAATTAGTAATGGGTAATTTGTAATTGGCAACCAGGGCGGGTTTATGTATTGTGTAACTACCCCCTGATACAATTATAGTTGCTATTTGACTTCAATTTTAACTTGGTAGTTTGCTTGGCGATCGCCTGAAATTTCAATAGTATAATCGCCGCTACTGGCTAGTTGACCTTGCCACTGACCTGTGCTATCAGTAGTACCTAAATTTTCACCGTTAGGAGCAATAATTGCGGCGCTAACTTGACCTTCTTGAACATTAATTGTCATGCTTTGGCCGCTATTGCACTCCAGCAAGTAGCGCCTGGATATGTTGGCTCGCAAACTATTGCTCAGAGTAGTTCCCGTAGCACCAGCTTGAAAGTAAACTCGCTCGGTTACAGGGGTTTCAACCGCAGCGGGAGTTGGAGTTGGAGAAGGCAACGGCAAAGGAGAAGGCAACGGCGAAGCAAGTTGCGGAACACCAGACAGAGAGGGGATTTGAGTGGGACGGGGCGACGGAGGGAATGTGGCGGGCAGTCCATTTCCAGGGGCTGGGGGAAGTCCGGGCCTGCGGTTGGCGGGCGCTGCTGCGACAGGCGGAGGGCTTTCGGGGAGGGGTACGTCAGCGGGTAGTTTGATTTGAAGGTTCGCTCTTTCCTGATACATTCTCCACGCTAGCAAACTGCCGAGACTAAGGACGGAACCGACTAAGATTCCGCTGAGAAAAACTGCTAAGATTTGCCACGAGCGAGCTGGTTTGGGATCGGGGTTGGCAGTTGGAATTGTTGGAGGCGGATAACTTGCAAGTTGTGTTGTTTCCGGCGTGCTATCGGCGGCAATTGGAATTGTTTCGGCGGCGTCGATTGGCGCTGAAATATCTTCGGGGGCGACAATTTCTGCGGGAGTTTCTGCTGATGCGGAAGTTGAATCAGCCCTGGCAATTTCACTGCGATCGAACTCATCGCTGGCAGGGGAAATTATTTCCGGTTGCTGAGTCAAAATTTGTTTTTTTTCCTGTTCGTCGCTCATGGGGCTAAATTTATTTTACAAAGACCGCTTTTAGACATTTTACGTTACCGGTGCGATCGCCTGCACTGAAATTATCTAGCAGAAGGAAGAAGGCACGACACGGATTTTGACACGGATACACGGATTAATTATCGAGTGTTAGGCAAAATTTAGAATGAAGATTGTTAATCTGGATACAAACCTGCCATGATATTAGTCTATTTTATAGCGTTCAATATTATAGCGCTCTTTTTTTTTACTGATAAGAATAAACAAGTGAATTGAGTTCCTATAAAGCTAAGGCTAATGCGGGGTTGGCACATCGAAATCGTTAAACGATATAACATTATAAGATGTGCCTGCTAAAGCTCTGACTAGCTTTTGGTCGAGAGTTAGCAAAGGCGCGTCAACTTGCTGTGAAAGAGCAACGTAACTGCCATCATAAGCAGAAATTCCATAATTTAATGCGATATTTGTTGCATCTAAAATCAGTTCAGCAGTAGATACTGCACGCAAGGATAAAGCTCTAAGATTAGCTAAATCTGTTGGAACATCGGCAGCAGCGTAAAGTCCAGCACGGACATACTTCCAGATAATATTTGCACACTCAATATAAAACAGATCGGGTACAAATATTTCAGTGTGTGGAATTTCAAGATGGGTAAACAATAGAACGACTTTAGATGACAGCGGATCGGGGATAAATTGCTTAATTCCCACGCTAGCATCGACTACGCACCTCACAGGATGGGTCATCTGTCGCGATCCTCTCTAATTAAAGCGGTACTATCTAATATCATCCCCATATTCGGCGGACGAGACTCGCGACGACGGCTGATTTCTGCCAATAGTTCTGTTACAGACTTTTTACGTTTTCCTGAGAGGGGTTTTGTCTCTGTTGACAACTCGGCTTCTAAAATGGCGATCGCAAACGCGCTAATCGAGCGGTTTTGAGCCGCGGCTAACTCTTGCAGTCTCGCGTACAATTCCTCTGGTATATTTTCTATTTGCAGGGTAGCCATCTGTTAAACTCCTAGCATAGTTTGGCTAAATATTAGCATAGGGAGGCGGGTTTAGGGGGTATATTGCGATTTACTGTTGGGTGGGGGCGGGTTTATGATATTGTTCGTTACAGGCGAGTATTGTTGGTGAACCCGCCCCTACAAATTCCTGATTCACGATTCCCGATTCCCCATTCCTCATTACCGATTCCCAATTAGTAATTATTAGGCAAAGACTGCCAAAAAGGCCGCTCTTCTGGCTTCCTCACAGTATTCGTCGCCGACTGCACGTTTCCTTTCAATTCTTGATAATACCTGTCATCCAGGAAACTAACGCTGACGCCAGCAGGAAGCAGCAGTTGGCGCAATCTTTCTTGAGTGTAATCTACACCGTCAATCATTGGCCCGCGCGGATTTGAAACTAACAACTTGCCATTAACTGGCACCGAATTGACCATATTTGGCCACCAAGCATAACCGCTGTAGCCAAACATCACCGGAACTTGAATAATTTGGTCGTCTCCGAGTAAAAACTCTCTTTTCAACTTCTCTATAATCGGATTAAGTTTCTGATTTTGCAAATAGAGATTGTGTTGAATTAAAGCACGGTTTTTCAAGGCGGCGCTGACAGTTGTTTGAGTGCTTAAACCACGATTCATCGTCACATCGCCGTAACCTCTTCCCTCCAATTCTTCCAACAGCTTAACTCCGGCTTCGGGACTGGCGATCGCCATTACATATTGTCCGGGAGTTTGAGTGGGAATAAAATTGATAATTTCATCGACTTGGCGAGTCAAAAGCCAAGAAGTATCAATATCCACTGGTGGCCCTTGAATTCTCTGAGCTTGAATAAAATCAAGTACCTCTGGATTAAAACCAGCATTTCCCGAATTCCCGTAATAAACTCGACCCATTGGGTGTCCGGGAATCGGCGGTGTCACCTGCAAATTACCGTATCCGTCAGACCACTGACTTACAGGGTCTAAAGAACGAGGATTGCCAATTTTTACTACTTTCAAATCCCGGTCTTGAGTTGATTTAACAGGCGGGTTTTTCTCTGGTTCGCTATTGCTTTTGAGGGCGACATTAAACTGGCGTATCTCCGATTTTTCGGGGAGTTGAACGTATCCGTTTTTCTGGGTATCTTGCATCCAAGTGCGATCGCCCTGGAGAACTTTTACTTTAGCGCCCGTCGGTTCTACTGCTCGTTTTAGTTGCGAGATAAATTCGCTGTTTACCGCGCCTCTGTCGCTGACCTGAACTTCGGTTACTGGTGCTGTATTTGGCGGTATCATCCAAGGACTAACGCCCATTTGGATTGTTGTGGAGGCGATTTCTTGACCGTTGTTTTGGGCAGTTGCTTTGAGATTAACAGTGCCGTTCCAATTGCGATCGGCAAATTGTTTTGCTTCTACACCTAAAACAATATTCTTGCTAAAAACTAGAGGTTTAGCACCGGATATATCTACAGGTTGCCAGCCGTCGCCCGTCTTCTGAAAAACGCTGATGTGAGGGCTAGCAATGCTGTCAGCCGTGATAAATAACTGAGAGGTTTTGAAGTTTTCAGATAGTGTTAAGTTAACTTGAGACAGCATTGCTGCACGGCGGGGAACCATAACTTTGGTTTGTTTCCAAGTCGGTATCTTGCCGCGATCGTTATTGCGATCGTTAAATGAAATTAGCGCGCCCTTGGACAAAGACCATTGTTCTTTTCCGGCTTCGTCTTGCTCGTTAATTTGGCCATCTCTGTTGGTATCTCCCGCAAAGAAAAAGTTCGACGGGGACGCAGCAGGCGTAGCTGGGGCGGGAGTTGGTGTTGCAGTTGATTCAGGAGTTGGTTGAGAAGTTGCTTGCTGATTTCTCTCTAACTCTTGTCTTTCAAGTTCTTGTCTGGCTAATTCTTGTCGGGCTAACTCTTGCCTTTCAAGTTCTTGTCTGGCTAATTCTTGTCGGGCTAACTCTTGCCTTTCAAGTTCTTGTCTGGCTAACTCTTGCCTTTCAAATTCTTGTCTTTCCAGTTCTTTTCTGGCTAACTCTTGCTTTTCAAGTTCTTGCCTTTCCAGTTCTTTTCTGGCTGCTTCTTGCCTTTCAAGTTCTTTCCTGGCTAACTCTTGCCTTTCAAATTCTTGCCTTTCAAGTTCTTTTCTGGCTAATTCTTGCTTTTCAAGTTCTTGCCTTTCCAGTTCTTTTCTGGCTGCTTCTTGCCTTTCAAGTTCTTTCCTGGCTAATTCTTGCCTTTGGAATTCTTGCCTTTCTAGTTCTTTTCTAGCCCGATCTTTTTTCTCTTGCTCTTTTCTCTCTATTTCTCGACGAGCAAGTTCTTTTTTCTCTTGCTCTTTGCGGGCTCGCTCTCTTATCTCTTCTTCCTCGGCTCTAACTTTTTCAACAGAACGTGCAACTTGCATTTCATAGGTAGCGACACTGAGGTTTCCTTGATATTCAATGGTTTTGTCGATCGCCCGCTCGGCAAAAAAAGAATCGTGAGGAATGAGTCGCAGCGTATTGATAGCCAACTGCCACAGCCGCTGGGACTCTTCCCAAGTAGCAGAAGAAGGATTAGAAGTGCGTCCAATTACGACAGCTTGGGCGGCTAATTTAGCAGCATCGTCCCAATTATATTGGGCTGTTTCTTCTATTTGAATCTGACTTTGAACGTTTTGGAGTTGCTGCGTCAGAGTTTCGGATTGCTGGCGGTGGATTGCTGATTTCCAAAGTTCTGCCGGAAACGGGGCGCTGTCGGGATTTTTGGCAAGGTTATCTAATTGTACTTTGAGCCGATCGCGCAATTTGTAGAGTTCGGAAAGGGATTGCGGAGTTTCGCCCTCTGACTGTCGCCCAGAGAGTGCGAGTTGGTAGTTTAGGGAAGGTTGAGCCACTGTTGTGGGGACTGCAACCCAAATAATACCGATGACGACACCGAAACCATTGATAATGGCGATCGCAATATATTTAACCAAACGCATATAGTTTATCCTCAGACACGCCAATAATTTTACCTAATCTTGGGAGCAATTGGGGATTTAATTATAAGGACTTACGCATGGCGGCCCAGAAACCGGGTTTTTTACGAAAATACTTTGTTGCTGTTCAGAGATTCGATAAAAACTCCTGGTGGTTGAGCGAAGTCGAAACCCGGTTTCTTTGTCGGAGTCCACAATATCTGATAATATTTAAATTATTATATAGTATTCATCACGATCGCATTAACTCTCATTACAATCAAGACAACCTAAAGGAGGTAATAGTATGTTGACAAGCGATCTCAATGCTCTACTTGACCAACAAGCACTCCAACGCCAAGATTCCGAATGTCGCTATATTACCGATCGCGTCAACTGGGAACAATATGAAACATTACTCACCAGAAGTGGGGATACTTCCGCATATCGAGTCACGTATTTAGATGGAGTCTTAGAAATTATGTCACCTTCCCGCCGCCATGAAAACAGAAAAACTCGCATTGGAGACCTTTTACTCATTTACTTTTTAGAAGCAGATATAGACTATTTTCCATTTGGTTCTACCACCCTACGGCAAGAGGAAAAAAGAGGCGGGACGGAACCTGATGAAGCTTACTGCATTGGTACAGACAAAGAATTTCCCGATTTAGCAATTGAGGTTGTTGTTACCAGTGGTGGCCTGAATAAATTGGAAGTTTACAGACGGTTAAATGTTAAAGAAGTTTGGTTTTGGCAAAATGAAAATTTTAGCCTCTACTACCTGCGAGAAGAAATTCCAGTTCAATTTGTCCAAACCTGCGGTTATGAGCAAATCAGTCGCAGTGAAATCCTGCCTAATTTAGATATAGAATTGTTGGCAGAATATGTTCGATATCCGAATTCCCTCGCAGCAGTTAAAGAATTTCGACAACGACTGATTGGATGAGTTGAGTGTTGTAAGTGTAAATGGGTTGATTTCCGATCATCGCACACCAGGCCAGAAACCGGGTTTTTTACGAAAAGACGCGTTGCTACCGACAGATTAGGTAAAAACCCGGTTTCTTTGTCGGAGTCAGTAAGTCCTGAATCTTACTCTATGGGGAAGCCAGGAATCAGTAGATCGATTTCTACCATCAGTTGCATGGTTTCTTTGAGCGCAACCACCACCTTTTGATAGTGCAGTACATCATCAAAGGATAAGGTGCGTTTGGCTTTCTTACGGTCTTTGAGCCATTTATCTAAAACCTGATAACCCCCAATTTTAAACTCCCAAACTTCGGGGGCGATGCCTTCAAAATAGCGGGTTTTGTTGATATAAACTCGCTGTTCAGCGGGTTTATAGATAACTTCGGTAACGGCATTGTCACCATCGCCACTCATTTTAGTAATCAGCTTATTAAGTTTTTTCGATTTCATCAGGTGCAGGTCTACCAATGCCTGACCTTTTGCACCCAAGTCTTTAAATAGCTGGTCATTGCGGGTCAACGGCACACGAGGAAAGTCGATTTTGAGAAACTCGGCGTAGCGTTGGCGATAGGTAGGGCTATGGAAGATGGCGTAGATGTAGTAAAAGATTGCTTCTGGTGTGGGAATGTAGTCAAGCTTGTCTTGGATTGAACTTAAAAAACCTGGAAATAAATTTTTAGTCCTTTCAGTAAATAAACTACCCTGTTCATTGGCAGTATCAGGATAGGTGTATAGAGGAAATAATTGTCCGTATCCTTTGTTACTAGAAGTAATACGATTATCAACAAGACAATTGGTGGCAAGAACATGATTGAAGATACCTTCAGGTACTTGGCGCACAGTGATCAATCCTAAATTCTCACCTGTCAACATATGGTTCATCACATTTCCACGAGGCAAACTATGAAACCCTTTCCCATTACTCGTATAGTAGGTATAACGAATGTCAAAAGGACGATAAAGTATTGGTTTAATTTTTGTTTCTGAAAGACCTGATAATCTTAAATCTTTTTGAGCTAATTCAACTTTCCAGTCTCTTGTATTCTCTGGCAATTCATAAAATTGAATTGCTTCATTAGGGGAAATACTTGAAAATTTATTAACTGTTTTCCATACATCGTCTTGACTAAAGTGAATCGTTAATGAATCCCGTGCTGTCATGATTCCGGGACTGTTTATATTAAAGATTTCTGTGATTTTACAACCCTTTTCATATTCTGTAAGCAAGGTGATGTTTTGAGGAATAAAAAGGTAAAAAGGCGATTGAGGCTTAAGATTATTCCACGCAATCGTATCAATATCTAAGTTGCTAAGAGCTTCATATTTGTCTGACCTACTTCCCCAAAGTTCAGAATGATGTGTTTCAGCAGATGATGATTTTCCAGGCTGTTTAATGAAAATTCCTATACTTACACCTTGCTGAATGTCAAAAACATTTTGATCGGGTTCTCCATTAGGAGATATTTCTTTTTTATTAGAATTTCCATGAAGATCCAAAATATAGATATCCGAAAAAGTTTGGATCAGATTTTGACGCATTCCTCGAAAAGTCGGATTATCTAAATATCCATGATTGGTGATGAGTGCTAAAACCCCAAATCCAGTTTCATTAATACGCCATTGAGAAAAACGAATGAATTTTACGTAATCATCTTGCAATCCTTTTGAATTCTTCTCGTCCAATGGCTGACCATCAACTTGATAGTAGTCGCGAACAAGACCACTAATCCATGCTCCTGTGTTTGACGACTCGTAAGAGTAAGGCGGATTGCCTAATACAACCATCACAGGTGTATCTCGCTTCACCGTCGAAGCTTCATTTGCTTCTTGTGCCACAAACTGACCAAACAAAATCTCTGATTTTTTCAGTGCCTCATCCAGCGTATTGGTGAGGTAAATGCCTAATCGTTGTTTGTCCTTAAATTTGTAACCAAGTTCTTGAAGTTCTAGCCCTAGCTTCAGGTGAGCAATGGCATAGGGAGCCATCAATAACTCAAATCCAAACAACCGATTCAGCAAATTATCTCGCACATAGCTATCCCACTGATTCGCCATGCCAATTTCTTCTAAATTGCGGTAAATTTGCTTGACCACTTCATACAAAAATGTACCTGTCCCCGTTGCAGGGTCGAGAATTTGTACTTTCGGCTTTTGTGTTACTGGATCTTTGGCGTTATCAGCTAATCCCAATGGCAAATCGAAGCGGTCTTTGAGAATAGCATCAACCGATCGCACAATAAACGACACCACAGGTTCCGGTGTATAATAAACCCCTCGACTCTTTCGCAAAGCCGCATTGTATGCCGCCAAAAACGTTTCATAAAAATGCACCACCGGGTCTTCTTGCCGAGTGCGCTGCCCAAAGTTTTCGAGAATACTGCCCATATCAACCTGAGACAGCAATTGCACCAAATCGTCGATCGCCCAATCGATCTGACTGACTGCATCCGTTTCGACGATCGTATTAAACAATCGCTTCAAAAATGGGTTTGTTGCTGGAATATACGTGCCCGCCGTGCGCCGAGTAAACGGTTCACACCCTGGATTTTGAGCATGACCAACTCTTGCCGTAAATAACCCATAAGAAATCGTCTGAGCATACATATCAGCAAAGTCAGCATCATTCAAATCGGGCAACAACACCTCACTAAAGCCCTGTTTCAGTTGATGCAATTCACCGTCTTTCCTTTCTCCCTCCAGCGCAGTTGTTGTTGCTAACCGGATTGCCTTCGTCAACCTCGCCATCTGTCGCGCCAGGTCTTCAGGACTGCTGATAATCTCGCCTGTATAGTTGATAAACTGATCTAGCAGAGCCGCAATTTTTTCTGTAGCCCTTATTTGCAGCTTATTCTCATTACGATCTGCTAAAATTTCCTTCTGCCTGCGCTTCCCATTCACATACCAACGAAACTCTAAATAATTGGTCAATACTAGATTAGGAAACGCTTCTATATACCGCTGCAATTGCTCCGATTTTTCTATCTGATCCAGGTCTAGCCCAACGTCTTTCGCTTCTACATAACCCACCAGTAGTTCCCGCCGCCGCACGGTAAAGTCTGGAATTCCTGCCTTGTTGCCTTTTTCTTCAATGACGGCATCAATGCCCTTGTCTGAGTCATCCAGCAAATCTTTCAGCGCTGGATAATGGCTGCGCTCGCTACCTTTTTGCAGGTTATTTTGAATCGACTTGAGGTAAGCATCAAAAGATATAGACGGCATTGAATCAGTTCCCTGGTTTAGTTTGGAAATGTTTCCTGAATTCGTTTAATGCTATTATAGTAGATAGAATAGTCCTGGAGATACGGGCCCAGAAACCGGGTTTTTTAGGAAAATACTTCGTGGCTACCGACAGATTAGATAAAAACCCGGTTTCTTTGTCGGAGTCAGTAAGCCCTATATGGATTTATTCTCTTTTTCGCTGACCGAAAGGTAAAAATCATGAAATGTCGCTGTTATTTCTTAATTTTTATCCTTATTGGATTATCCTTAACAAGCTGCGAACAGGCGAAGTCATTTCAAGAAATAGATCGAAAATTTAAAAATAGTAATGCGATTGAACAACACAATTTTAACTTGCAAGCGGGCGATCGAACGGTCGAGCGAACTAACAACATCCAAGCAAGTCCGAAGAGTGGGAAGTTCTATCGAACTACCAACTCACCGGAAGAAAGTGCGATCGTGTTAGGAATTTTCGCGTTGTGTTTGATGTGTTATTTATTAGTTTGGAAGTTTCGCGGGAGGGAAGAAGCTAACAAGATGCTGAGAAGAATCAGAAGAAGAGTGAAGTGAGGATAGATACTTGCTAAACCTCATTTTTTCTTAGTGCGGTTGCGTTTTCTCGATTCAGCCGCCGTATTTTTTGCTTTTTTTTGTTTTTCTTTACTTGCCTTAGATCCATTGACAGCACTATCACTTATCGGTTGGCTGGAAAATCCCGATGTCTCGGAGTTTTTAGCTGCCATTATAGGAGCAATGCTAGCATTATATATCTCCTGAAATTGTGTTAGACCTTCCCCCGTACTCATATCAAACCCTGCTTGCTGACCGAGCGTTACAAAGGATTTGGCAAATCCAAATTTAGAGGAATCTTCCATAATCTCCTTAAATTCCGGCTCGATATCCCGCAGGTATTTGATAATTGAAGTGGCATTTCGCAGTTTAAATTCTCGCTTCAAAAATTGCCAGAACGCCAATAATTCCGGGATAGCATCTTCACCTTCTTCCGGCGAAAGCAAACTCACTTTCCTGGGAAACAACTCTTCGACTACAGTTGCCACATCTTCCACTTTCATGCTAGGCAGCGTAAAACCTTCATAGCCGAAACCGTAATAAATGAACTGCGAGATCCAAAATCCCACGTCTGGATAAGTTTTACAGTATTCTTCTCCTTCGGGAGAATTGACAAATAGCTCGATTAGCGTTTCCTGATAATCTTCCAGGAGTGGTTCTGCTTCGTCATAATCTAGGCCATTTAGTTGGCGGATATTAAAAGGTTGATCTGACATAGTTGAAAATTTTTTAATTTAATTGACGTTAGCTCTAAGGTTAGTACAATTTTTGCAGTTCTATTAATTCTTTAGGATTTCATTATATTTAAAAAATCTCCGATCGAGGTATATTTGACTAGCACCGATCGCCCGTGACTATTTAAACCAAGCTAGCATTGTATAGGGCGATCGCCCGTCTCCACCGAAGAGCGAAAAATGTGATATAATATCAAGTAAAAGTATAATTGTTTGAGCTTGGAAGTCCGCCACTTCAAATTAGGAAGTCAACACAACAGTTTACAGCAATTATTGAACGAGACGGCGACGGATATGTATCCCTTTGCCCCGAACTTGATATTGCCAGCCAAGGTGACAATATAGAAGCAGCGCGACGAAATCTGATCGAGGCGCTGGAACTATTTTTTGAGACAGCAGATCCTTCGGAAGTCAATAATCGGCTGCATAGCGATCGCCCTTCACTACAACCTACGAAATATTTTCATAATAACGTTGAATCTTATCTGCAAAAACCGGAATCAACCTGCTAGCTGTATACTCTAGTCTCATGCAATTCCTCTTCTTGGCTAAACTGAGCTAATTCCTTGAGAATTTCACGGCGCTTTACAGTACGCTGCTGTTTATATGCGATCGCACTTGCCAAGCTAATCCGCCGCTGGTTTCCTACTTTTCCATAGACAATTTCCCCATCATCGAGCAATTTGACTACAAATTCTGGCGACACATTCAGCAAAGTCGCCGTTTCTTCAACAGTCATATCTTGCTCAATTGGCACTAAAGACACTGCTTTACCAGCCGCCATTAAATGTGCAGCTTGACACAACAATTGATAGAGAGATTCAGGAAGTGCGATCGCTTCCCCGCCAACTTCCACAAGTTTTACTTTTAATGTCTCAGTATCACCATTTTCTGTCTTGAGACATAGCATTTTATCCAACAATTTGATAGCCTTTGTTTCTTCCTCAGTCGGTAAAATAGGGTCGAGTAGTATTTTTTGCCTGTTCATGAAAATGTTTCCTGAATTGGTTTAATGCTATTATAGTATATTATATTGAATTTATTAATGACTGTTGATGTCTGACTTAGAAAAAGGTCTAGCCGCTTTTAATAACCAAGATTATACCCAAGCCTTTACCTTGTTAAAACCACTAGCCGAACAAGGAAATGCCGAATCCCAGTGCATCATTGCCAGTATGTACCATTTAGGATTAGGTCGAGAAAGGATAATATTAGAAGCAATTAAATGGTACATCAAATCCGCTGAGCAAGGCTATGGTGTTGCCTCAAACAACTTAGCAGGAATTTATCTTTGCGGTGCTGATGGTGTAGCAGCCGATCGCACTGAAGCAGAAAAATGGTTTCAAAAAGCCAGAGAACAAGGATTTTCACATACACCTATTTCCAGTGGATATTTAAACCAAGCTAGCATTGCATAATATCAAGTCCGGTGGCATCCTTCTAGCATGGAGGGGGCGGGTTTACGAGATTATTAATTTTAGTCAATTATTGTTGGTAAAACCCGCCCCTACAACATTGGAAATCAACCAGACACAATCTCAAACAAACCCCAAACAAAAACCCGGTTTCTCCAAGAAACCGGGTTTAATCATCCGCGTTAATCCGCCTTCATCTGCGGTTGCAAAATCCTACAACTGCTTCACCTCAGAAACCAATTTGGCAACCACATCCTTAGCGCTACCAAACAACATCATCGTCTTATCCTTGTAGAACAACTCATTATCTACACCGGAAAAACCAGCACTCATCCCGCGCTTAATCACGATCGTATGTTTGGCCTTATCAACCTCCAAAATCGGCATCCCGTAAATCGGGCTCGCCGTATCGTGACGCGCCGCCGGATTCACCACATCATTCGCACCAATCACCAAAGCCACATCCGTTTCTTCAAACTGCGGATTGATATCGTCCATATCGTACAACTGCGGATAAGGCACGTTTGCTTCCGCTAAGAGCACATTCATGTGCCCCGGCATCCGCCCAGCCACCGGGTGAATCGCGTATTTCACGTCAACACCCATTTTTTCCAAACCGTCGGCTAACTCGCGCACCGCGTGCTGTGCTTGCGCTACAGCCATCCCGTAACCCGGAATAATTACAACCGATCGCGCATAACCCAACATCATCGCACTTTCTTCGAGATTGATGCTGCGAACAGTTTTGTCGATCGCACCAGCAGCCCCAGCAGCAGCCCCAGCACTAGCACCACCGCTACCAAAGGCGCTAAACAGCACACTAGAAAGCGATCGATTCATTCCCTTGCACATGATTTGCGTCAAAATAATCCCCGACGCGCCCACCAATGCACCAGCGATAATCAGCATATTGTTCATCAAAATGAACCCAGCCACACTCGCCGCAATCCCCGAATAAGAGTTAAGCAGCGACACCACCACCGGCATATCGCCACCGCCAATCGGGAGCACAAACATGATTCCCAGAATATTGGAAATCGCCACCAAACCCAGGAATACCGGCACATTTTCGGGATTCGTCAGCATATAACCGCTGCCGGCTAAAAGTGCGATCGCCAGCATGGCATTAAACGGCTGTTGCAGCGGAAACGTCATCGGTGCACCCGGTAGCAATTCTTGCAGTTTCGCAAACGCCACAAGGCTACCAGTGAAAGTAATTCCGCCAATCAACACACCCAAAAGGATCGTGATTGTCGCGTCTGGAGTTGGCGATTGGGGGATGCTGAGATAGCGCCAGAATTCGCCCACAGCAACGAGTGCAGAAGCCGCGCCCCCAAAACCGTTAAGCAAACCCACCATCTGCGGCATATCCGTCATCGCGACGGTTTTCGCCATAATTGTTCCCAAAATGGAACCGATGATAATTCCGACAGCAATCAATTCGTAGCTGATGACTTGCTTTTCCAGCAAAGTACCGACGATCGCAATTAACATCCCGATCGCAGCTAACACATTTCCTTGACGCGCGGTTGCAGGGGAACCCAACTGTTTCAAACCGATAATAAACAAACATGCGGCAACTAAATAACCTAGTTGAATGCCACTGGGCAGAAAATCGCTCACGCTTTAACCTCTTTTTTCTTGAACATTTGCAGCATTCGATCGGTTACTAAGAAACCGGCGACAACGTTAATTGTGGCCAGGGCGATCGCGATCGTCCCCAAAATCGAAGTAACAGTCACATTACCTTGGCCTGAAATCAGAATTGCACCTAAAACGGCAATTCCCGAAATCGCATTCGATCCCGACATCAAAGGTGTGTGCAGCGTCGGCGGGACTTTATTGATTACTTCAAATCCCACAAACGACGCTAGAGTAAACACCACTAAACCTGCAATCAATCCTTCTGCCATAACAATTGGTAATTGGTAATTGGAAATTGGTGTGAAATTAACGCTAAAGTCCTTTATATCTCTCGTTTGTTGCCGAGTCTCGATCCCCCTAAATCCCCCTTAAGAAGGGGGACTTTGAATACTTCTTGTTCCCCCCTTCTTAAGGGGGGCTAGGGGGGATCTGGCCCTAGTCACCAAACAAAAAAAGCCTTTTTGGGAGATATTTAATCAGTTCTTCAGTCCTCTTCAGAGGACTTTAGCTTTGAGGCAGGGGTTTCAACCCTTGCCGGACTTTGCCTCATAACGACCGAATCTAACTGACGGCTGAAGCCTGAGCCGTCAAAGCATCCCGCACCCGCTGATTACTAATTTCACCGTCGCGGGCAACACAAGCACCAGCAATGATATCGTCTTCAAAATTCAAATTGAGTTCCTTATCTTTCAGCATCAACTGAAGTAAAGAGGAGATATTCTTCGAGTAAGTTTCGCTAGCGTGGACAGGCATCGACGAAGGCACATTAATCGGGCCGATGACATTAACGCCGTTCCATTCAACATCTTTTCCCGCTTCCGTGCATTCGCAATTGCCGCCTTGTTCGCCCGCGAGGTCAACAATTACCGATCCGGGCTTCATTTGAGAAACCATTTCTCTAGTAACTAAAATAGGTGCTTTTCTGCCGGGAACTTGAGCGGTTGTAATCACTGCATCGGAAGCGCTGACGTGTTGGGTGAGCACTTGGCGGGTGTATTCTTTAGCCGCTTCTGATAGTTCTTTAGCATAGCCTCCGGCGGCGACGGTTTCTTCCTTGAGTTCGACATCAACGAATTTAGCGCCCAAACTTTGCACTTGTTCTTTTGTTTCCGGGCGGATGTCGAAAGCTTCGACTACCGCACCCAAACGACGCGCCGTGGCGATCGCCTGTAAGCCAGCAACGCCCACACCCATTACCAATACTTTCGCGGGGCGAATTGTACCCGCCGCCGTTGTCAGCATCGGAAAATATTTCGGCAAAGCGGCGGCTGCGATCAGTACCGCTTTGTAACCGGCGACGTTAGCCTGAGATGACAGCGCATCCATGCTTTGAGCGCGGCTGGTGCGCGGGATCATTTCCATGCTGAAGGCCGTTACTTTGCGATCGGCTAAACGCTGCACTAAAGCCGGATCTCCCAGAGGATTCAAAAATCCGATGAAAACGCCTCCTTCCCGGAGTTGATGAACTTCTGATTCTTGCAGGGCTCCGATTTTCACGACGACATCGGCTTCGCCCCACAGCCTAGCGGTATCGGCGACAACCTGAGCTCCCGCTTCTTCGTAAGCAAGATCCGAGAAAAAGGATTGTGCGCCGGCACCGGCCTCAACCCAAACTTCGACGCCCTGTTTGACTAATCGGGCTACAGCGTCGGGTACTAAAGCCACCCGGCGTTCCCCTGCTGCTATTTCTTTTGCGATCGCTAATTTCATGAACTCTCCTTATTTAAGCCTTCCTAGGACGGTTGAAACCGCGCCTACACAGACAAAACCTGCCTCTGCAGGTTTCTTGAAGTGCGATTTTTAATCGCCCGATGCCTTGCTTTACATTGAAGCAGCCGTTCCCCTAAACTTCTCTCGTTGATACTAAAGCCGATCGCCCAAATTCGACCCGTATCTTTAACTTATCTTATACATTCAAATTCGCTAAATTGTTAAGTTAGCCACAGATTATGATATAATTTTATGTCGCCTAATTCTGTAGTTAGAATGTCAGTTATCAGTATTACGCAAAAAATACGCAAAAAATAATTGACGATCGAGCAATTTGTTCGGAGGTTCCCAGATTCAGCGTTTCGGAGACTTAGGATGGAGGCACAGAAAAGCGTCGGGTTCTAACCAGCCCCCAGATTCATTCTCAAAGCAGACGGGAGTAAATCTAAAATCTAAAATCTAAAATCTAAAATCGGCTCGCCTTCATCAAATTGCTGAGACATTCGATATATTGTAGGCACGATCGCAAATTTCGGGCGATCGATATTAAAGGTTCACCAAGAGTTTAATTAGAGGAGTTGTTATGCGACGATTATTTTCAGCACTAGCGGTTACAGGTTGCTTGGTGGCTGGATTACCCGCCATCAGTTTAGCCCAGTCCATGCCAGGATTCACGATTTTCGGCGGCCCCGAACGCGCCAACCAATTAAACTATCGCTTGGATTACGGTACAGCCGGGATGAGTGGCGATAGATATCGGCTGCGAATTCCTTCCAACAAAGTAAGTTTGGCGATCGCCCAACTCAACATATCCTATCCAGACTACTACAAAGGCGAATTTGACCAAAAAGACATTAAAGTGCGCGTCAAAAACAAAACAATAGAATTGCAAGAAGTAATCTGGGACAAAGAAAATCGATTCATAGAAATTTATCCCACAGAACCAATTGCCGCCGGCAACAATGTTGAGGTTGTACTCTCCAACGTCAGAAACCCATCCCCTGGCGGAATGTACCATTTCAACGTCCGCATCCGCACCCCTGGGGATGTTCCCTTGCTGCGTTACCTCGGTACTTGGCTGTTGAGCATTAATTGAGGGAAGAGTTCGGGGAAGGAATTTCTCGTTATTCAAGCGATCGCGACAGAAAAATTTAAATGTGGCGATAGTTTTCCTGAGAGCAAAAATTTAACAATCCTCAAATCTTGGTTTTCCTCACATCTTGCACCATTCTCAAGAACAGGCTTTCCGGCCTGTTCCACAAAGAGTGAATTTTCTTGTGGAACAGGCCGGAAAGCCTGTTCATAAAAAGCTTATTGAGAATGGTCAACATCTCAGTTTTCGGGAGTTGTGAAAATAGAACCTTCGGCTCATATCGCAATTCTCAATGATTGGTAATAATGAGTCTAGGGGCAGTCCCCCGATAGTTGCCCTTCGCTAATTAGGGGTAGGCTTAGGGGCGCTACCCCTAAAAAATGTTTACCAATCAAATAGGATTGCTCTAGCCGTACTTGCAGCATGAATCTACTAGCAAAAATCAAAACAATAAAACTTCCTCCAGCGCTGAGATCGAGAAATTATCGCCTGTTTTTTGCAGGACAAGGCCTCTCACTGATTGGCAGTTGGATGACGCAAGTCGCTACTATTTGGCTTGTCTACAATTTGAGCGATTCACCTTGGATGCTCGGCGTGGTCGGATTTACAAGTCAAATCCCCACATTAATTTTACTGCCTTTTGCAGGAGTTTTAATCGATCGCTGGAACCGCCACCGAGTCCTAATTGCCACTCAAATATTAGCAATGGTTCAATCCTTAGCGCTAGCATTTTTAGCCCTAACAGGAGTCGTTAACATTTGGCAGATCCTGGTACTGAGTTTCTTTCAAGGCGCAATTAACGCCTTTGACGCGCCGGCACGGCAAGCTTTTGTACCGGAACTTGTAGAAAAGAAAGAAGATTTAGCAAATGCGATCGCGCTCAACGCTTCCATGTTCAACGGCGCCAGATTAATCGGCCCAGCAATTGCAGGTTTGCTAATAGCTACAGTCGGGCCAAGTTATTGCTTTCTCATTGACGGGCTCAGCTACATCGCTGTAATTGCAGGCTTATTAGCGATGCAAATCAAGCCCCGAAAAATTGCAGCAACTAATACCAAACCCTTACAAAGATTAAAAGAAGGATTCGTTTATGCCTTCGGGTTTCCCCCGATTAGAGCAATTTTACTGCTATTAGCATTAGTCAGTTTTGCCGGAATGTCCCACACAGTTTTAGTCCCAATTTTTGCCACCAAAATTCTGCAAGGCGACGCAGAAACCCTCGGTTTTTTGATGGCATCTTCGGGAGTTGGCGCCTTCGCGGGCGCGATTTATTTGATTTCCCGCAAAAGTATAGTTGGCCTCGGCAAATTGATTGCGATTTCACCGGCAATTATGGGATTTGGGCTGATAGGTTTTGGCTTGTCCCACGTCTTGTGGCTCTCATTAATCATGATGTTGTTTGTGGGGTTTGGTTTCATTATCCAATTTGCCGGAGGAAACACATTTTTGCAAACAATTGTAGAAGACGACAAACGCGGAAGAGTGATGAGCATATACACGATGGCATTTTTTGGAGTGACACCCTTTGGGAATTTAGTTGCCGGCGGATTGGCCAATTATATCGGCGCTCCCAATACAGTCATCATTGGAGGAATAATTTGTGTTGTAGGCTCCATAATTTTTACCAAACAGTTGCCAGCTTTAAAAAACTTAGTTCGGCCAATTTATCAAAAAATGGGTTTAATTTCCCAGTAACAATTTACCGTCAAATCACAAAGGCCAACCTTAAACAAAATTCCCAAAGCTAATATCTGACTGTCTCTCTAGCAACCCTCAACAATTTGTAAACTTCTCTCTTCTCTTTCTCTGCGCCCTCTGCGCCCTCTGCGGTTAAAACATCCAAATTAATTACGCAACCAGAGTTCACCATTCTTGTTGGGCTTCAGCTTCAGCTTGAATTAAATTTTGCCGCAGTTGCACCCAATTAATTTGATGAGAGGGCAAATCTTCGATGAGCTTTCCGCGCTGTAAATGCAGAATTCGCGTGCTAAATTGCTCAGCTAATTCTAATTGATGGTTTACCATGACAATTGTGGTTTGGCCGTTTGTTAGCTGTGTCAATACTTGCAAAAGGTGGGCGGCTTTTCCGGCGTCTAGGGCGGATGTTGGCTCATCTAAAAGCAAGACTTTTGGTTGTAGGATGATGCCGCGGGCGATCGCCACGAGCTGTTTTTGGCCTGTAGAAAGCTGGAATTCGCTGCGATCGAGCCATTCTTGGGGTATGTGCAGTTGTTCGATCGCCCCGTTAATTCTCTCAGCAATGTTTGATGCAGCCACCCCCCGCAGCTTCAAAGGATAAGCCAATGCTTCTCGCACCGACATTCCCAAAAGCTTGGATTCTTGCAGGATGAGGGTGATTTGTTTGCGGAGTTCGATCGCAGGTATTTGGCGATATTCTGTATTTTCCAGATAAATCGAGCCACTGGTGGGAGTGCTGAGTCGATTTAGCAGCCGCAACAGCGTTGTTTTCCCCGCACCTGAAGGGCCAACAATTGCCACACGATCGCCCTTGTGTACCTGAAACGATATATTTTCCAACAAATAACTTGAGGCGATCGGTGTTTTCAAGCTTACCCCGTCAATTCGCAGTTGAGGATTGGTTTCTGTATTATTTTCAGAATAATTAGGCATTGAATTCATAAAAAATCCCAAAAAGTTGCACATATTTCGATCCCCCTAAATCCCCCTTAAGAAGGGGAGTAGGGGTTGACTTTGATCGGAATCTTGTCCCCCCCTTATTAAGGGGGGTTAGGGGGGATCGGACTTCTATGCAACGACCTATAAAATTGGTATGAGTCGAGGACGATCGCAACTAAATTCATCCGTGTATCCGTGTCGTTATCCTTTTCATTCTCAAACTTTTACAGATTTTTCTAAAGGAAAACCCAGCTTTTCGCGCTGTTCCAAATAAAGCTGAGCAACTCGCCGCGCCAAGTTACGAATTTTGGTAATGTAGCGGGTTCTTTCCGTTACAGAAATCACACCTCTAGCGTCGAGCAAATTAAAAGTGTGAGAACATTTTAACACATAATCAAGACTCGGCAAAACCAATCCTTTTTTTGTCAATTGTTCAGCTTCTTGCTCGTACAATCCAAATAGAGTAAACAGCAATTCGGGATTGGAAGCTTCAAAGTTATAAGTACACTGTTCTATTTCTCCTTGCAGGTGAACGTCGCCGTAAGTGATGCCATCTTTCCACTGAATTTTCGTCATCGCATCGACTTCTTGGAGATACATTGCTAGGCGTTCTAGTCCGTAGGTAATTTCAATGGAGACGGGGCGACAGTCAATGCTACCGCACTGTTGAAAGTAGGTAAATTGGGTGATTTCCATGCCGTCGAGCCAGACTTCCCAGCCGACGCCCCAAGCTCCGAGGGTGGGCGATTCCCAGTTGTCTTCTACGAAACGAATGTCGTGGTCTTCTGGGCTAATTCCTAATGCTCTGAGGGAGTCTAAATAGATGTCTTGGATGTTGGGAGGAGAGGGTTTAATTAAAACTTGATATTGATAGTAATGTTGGAAGCGGTTGGGATTTTCGCCGTAGCGGCCGTCGGTGGGGCGGCGACAGGGTTCGATGTAGGCGACTGACCAAGGTTCGGGGCCGATTGCTCTGAGAAAGGTGTGGGGATTCATGGTTCCTGCACCTTTTTCTGTGTCGTAGGATTGGGCGATCAGGCATCCTCGATCGCTCCAGAATTTGTTTAAGGTGGCAATGACTGATTGAAAATTCACTGGTTTAAATATGGCTAGTATGTGTCTCAACTTATTTAAGCATACTCAAGGCACGGTTTACTCAAATAAACCGTGCCGAAATTAGATAAGAGATACTGAACGTATCGCTGGATATTTAACTTCTTTTTTCAGGTATATTGTATCGATCGAGTTATTGCGATGGATAATAGCAATGTTTTCTAGATCGATACTCGCATTGCGATCGGGCGCGTTGAGTCACTAACCGACGCAAAGTGGCGGATACATAACTCCTGCTGCTGTCTGTAAGTGTTTGTAAGCATGAGCTTTGGCTAAGCGCACCCAAGCTTCTAGGAGCAAGTATCGATCGAGTTCGACTCTGTGTTATCCTCAGAGGTAATAAAAGGAAAAGACCTGCAAATCAATCCGTGTTTACTTCGTCCCAATGGATCATCTATCTCAATTTTTATAGACTCCATATAATTACCCTGATACCCCAGAATTGCCAGAAATACGCGCACAACTAGGTTTGACAACTTGCGAAGTTCAAGAGCTACATCCACTCCACCAAATCCTTCATGAACAATCTTGTCTCTTATTGTTATGAACTCTAATTCGGGAAATAAGTCTTCATATGGCACACTATAAGTCTTAAACATTTCCTTGAGGCTAGTTCGTAAATTTCCTATCTGATTGTAGGAACCACTAGCAAAAGACTTTTCAACTTTAAGCGCAAAAATATTATATTTTTTAAGATCATCTTGGTTATTAATACCTTGCGGGAAGTCCGATACAACCTTTAAAATCTGGTGTCTGATTTGTCGGTAAATATTCGTAGGAAGAAGGCTCTTACTAGCATTGCTCAAATGTTTTTTGTTTAAGGATTCTAAAACCGTACATAAAAGTAAGAAATTCACTGCAGCCATAGGGCTAACAAATGTATCAATGTACCAGCTTAAGGCTAAACCTACACCTTTATCGCTGAAGGTTTCCCATGTCAAATTTTTAGCACACTGCTGCATGAATTGATATAAATGAGGTGATTGTATAACAGCTATTCCCCTTGCTTCACTACGTAGTTGTCTCCCTGACCAGTATTCACTTTTTATCTGAAAATGCTCATACCTCACACCCTTGATGCTATATATTTTATCAACGCAATGCCCCGATGCAAGTGAAAGAAGTGATATGAGCCAAGCACAATAAGTCTCATAGGAATCTTGTTCATTTTCAAGAATATTTCTGAGTGTCATCTCTGCGCTTAAGATACCACTTTTATTTGTGCTTTCTCTAGTTGAAACGGACTCAATACACATTTCAGCTTCAAGGTTTCCAATTTGAGCTGACAAATTCTGTATAACTTCTATATTTGCAAGACCATACACAATTTCTTGGGTTCCTCCGTCTTCTAAAGAATCTAAATTGTAATCAATGTACAAGTCCCTAAGTCTAACTTGAGATTTACCCTCTTGGTCGATATTTTCAGAGTTGTCAAACCCAAGCGTGACTTGAAAGTTGACATCAGCAATAATCGCCTTTATTTTCCATCCCTCAACTGTTTTGCCTTCTATCTCGTAATCACCCTCATATGGTTGTTGAACCATCTCTCTTTCAAGTCCATCGAGTTCCCAGAATTGCAGAATATCTAGTTGCTCTGTTGTCACATCTTTCAACTGATAAATGGGAGAAGATTCATAAAATCTTTTCTGACTAATATCTTGATTTAGTTGCGAGTTCATTTCAAACAAAATATTGCCGTTTACATGGCAATATATATTAGCGTCATTAATTTGGAGCGGCTGAGTATCTTCTTCGTGAAACTTCTTAAATATTCCTGAAAAACTAAACTGGTTCTTAAGTTCCATACTGGGGTCTCTAGAGAGTAAATAATCCTGTTGAAATTATGAGGTTGATTAAGTAGGTGGTATGCTTTAATACCACACAGCTTAACAATTTAAATCATAGCACAAATTAAGAAAAACCGCTTGGCATGGTATAGTACCCATCTTGGATTCGCATCGACAACTCATGAAAACAGACACCATTTTCTACAGCCTGTTTCAGGAATTTCCCCGCTTCTTCTTTGAACTGATCGATCGTTCCCCAGACGAAGCCACCGCCTATGAATTCACCTCCCGCGAAATCAAACAACTCGCATTCCGCATCGACGGGTTATTTCTCCCCAAAACCGAAGAACCTGAAAAACCATTTTACTTAGCTGAAGTTCAGTTTCAACCCGATGCCGACTTGTACTACCGCATCTTTGGCGAACTCTTTCTCTATCTGCGACAATACAAACCCCTCAATCCTTGGCGCGTCGTTGTCATCTATCCCAATCGCCGCATCGAACACGAACAGATGCTGCAATTTCAGGAACTCTTAACCAGTCAGCGCGTCCAACGGATTTACCTTGATGAATTGCCAGAAGCCGCCGATCGATCGCTGGGAGTGAAAGTTGTTAAACTGGTAATCGAGCCAGCAGAGACAGCAGCAGAACAAGCACGGCAGTCGATCGCAATGGCCCGACAACAGATATCCGATCCCACCGTTCAACGCGATTTAATTAACCTCATCGAAACAATTATCGTCTACAAACTCCCCCAGAAAAGCCGCGAGGAAATTGCCGCCATGTTGAATTTAAGCGAACTCAGACAAACTCGATTTTACCAGGAAGTCAAGCAAGAAGGTTTAGAAGAAGGACTCGAACAAGGACTCGAACAAGGTGAACGGCAGGCGAAGTTAGAAGCCATTCGTCGGATGATCGCGTTTGGAATGAATTTAGAGACGATCGCGCAATTATTAGATTTGTCTCTCGAATTTGTTCGCCAAACAATTAACAAAATCCAACGGGAATCGATGTCACTCCCCCAACAAAATATCGACTCATTTATCGAACTATTAACTCAGCAGCGATCGCTCTTCGGGGCCGAACAATTAACCGAACTAGCGCAGCTAATTGAACCCTTATCCGATGAGATAGATCTCCTTTCAGAAGCGATTTCATCCTGGGCTGAAAATTACCCTTCAATTCAGGAAGCTCAAGCCCAACTCCTCGAACCACTACCGCCGATCGCTAAGGCATCCGAAAAAGCAGCAGTCAGCGGAGAAAGTAGCGAATCTCAAATTGGCGATCGCCTCAACAAACAAGCTCTCAAAAATGCCATTTTATTGTAGCTATAATTCGGAGGTTGAAACCGCTACTACACAAACAAAGCCCGCCTTCGCGGGCTAAGAAATAAAGGGGTTATTTAAGCCAAATTGCCACGAAAAAACAGAACAGTCAGAACCCCGACTTCTTGAATTAGTCGGGGTTCTGACAGTGAAAAAGTTGAGATTACTTTCTAGTTTAGTCTGCAGGAGCGAGGGAAACTAACAGAGTGATGTTGTCAACGCCGATGACATAAACCGTGTCTCCTGGTGTGAGGGTGATTTGGCGATCGCACCGTGCGGGCCACCAGCTACCTTGGAAGCGGACGCGACCTGTTTGATTCGGGTAAATCGATTCATCAACTACTGCTTCTTCGTTGAAATAGTTAAAATTGGTGTTGATGTAGTTGTCGATTAACATATTCTTTTCTGTGCTGTAAGTTTGAGAGGAAAAAATAGAACCGAAAGCTTTTATTACGTTAAACATTTTCTTGACTCCTTTTGTGTTAATATATATCGAAGTTTAATCGCCTATTTTGTGTTCTTTGAACAGTAGCATTTCCTGGTTGAAATTGATTACCAGGTTGTTCATGCTCTGATTTAGTCTGCGGGAGCGAGGGAAACTAACAGAGTGATGTTATCAACGCCGATGACATAAACCGTGTCTCCAGGTGTGAGGGTGATTTGGCGATCGCACCGTGCGGGCCACCAGCTACCTTGGAAGCGGACGCGACCTGTTTGATTCGGGTAAATCGATTCATCGACGACTGCTTCTTCGTTGAAATAGTTAAAATTGGTGTTGACGTAATTTTTGATGAGCATATTGTTAGCGGCGCTGTATCCTTGGGTAGAGAAAATCGAGCCGAAAGCTTTTACTACGTTGAACATGATATTTACTCCTGTGGTGTTAAAATATGGGGATGTGTAATTGTGTGTTTATGCTATTTGAGAGGCTGCATTTCCTCGGTTAAGATTGATTGCCTTGATATTTCATTGTTCCTGCCTTCCGTGGTTTTATCAGGATAAAAGGCAAAGAATTTTTGAAATGTTGAGGGGATTTGCGAAGCGGTTGCGGGGAGTATAAATCCAGTAATTCCGAGGTATTGAATTAAGGATTTCATGGTTGAGCAGTTGGTGGGATTTACCTTAAGGGTAGATGTTGTTAGCTACATTAGAGATTGGCTGATTCCGCATTACTGCTGCTGTGAAGATGTTTTATTTTTGGGTTGAATTTTTTGGTTGAATTTTTTGATTGGGTTGTGACTCACTTGCTTTACATTTACTAATTTGCCAGGAGTCGAATGTCTGTGGTGCGATCGCCAGTCCACTTTCCGAGTCTGGTACTGGCACATGACACTCCTAAACCCGCAAACAACCATTTTATAAAGGTTTTTGCCTAAATATCACGCTTGTAGCTGTGCCAATTTAGCCAACTGGACTACCGCAAACAGTGAATTATGAACTTACGCAATCTCGATCGCCCAATCAGGAATATCCATAAATATCTAGTCCGTAACTGACGCACCAAACCTCTAAAAACCCGGTTTCTGACAGCCAGTGCGCCATTAGGGGCCCGTAAGCGGATCAATGATATAAGCAAGTAAACTTGGCAACTCACCCACCCTCCCCATGCGATATTGAGGTGTACCTACCTATTTAGGCATAGACAATAGGCGATCGAGACTGACGCAGATATCAGGAGGCGGTAGGAGTTTTTGCTCGATGCAGGTCGATCGCACCCTGTTATCCAATTATTGAACAGGTCGAACTTAAAATCCATTCATAAATTCAGAATCTTAAATTCATAAAAGTCATAATTAGAGACAACCTGCTTGATACTGCATAATTGTTACAGGAATTCTGAATAAAGTTTTAGCTAATTGAGACAAACCGAACTTGAATTTAAGCGACTGCGGCAATTCTTGTACGGAAACTTCTACGAAGCCAAAGCGAGTATAAAATGATGCGAGTCGCTTTCCCAAACATTCTAAATATAGCGGTTCTGTAGCTTGTTGAATTAAATATTTTGTGAGGTAGCTTCCCAAACCTCGATCGCGCCAATCTTTCGCCACCACCAAACTGCCCAATTCTTGCGCGCCCGCAAAGTTCCGCAACTGCCCGCAAGCTGCCAATTTTCCCTCGCATTCGATGACCCAGAATTGCTGCCAGCGCAACTGAGTTGGATCGAGTTTGGCGCTCCAAACTAACCTTCTAATTGATTTGATGTCTTGAGCTGAGGCTGGGCGGAGGACGCATTGTGGCGGCAACGAAAAAGAACTTTCATTCATGATGATTCCTGTTGGCTGTCTCGTTTGGCTTGGGCTTTCAACATCCTTTCTTTTAACCGTGCATTTCTCTCGGCAATTTCGGGATTTCCCTCATACCAAGGCGGAACATCGTCATAATCGGGAATTCCATCATCTATCAGATAGCGCGCGTTGGGTTGCTTGGGATAACCTGCGGCCAATCCTCCAGTACAGATCGCAAATAAAGCTGTATTGTCAGCAGCTTTTAATGCTCTCTTTGCTGCGGGAGAAACTCTCACAATATCGCCGCCCTCAAGTGTCAATAGTTCCCCATCTACAACCATCAGACCCTTGCCTTCAACTACAATATAAACTTCTTCTTGTTCTGCGTGGCTGTGAGTAAAGGTGTAGCCCTCGCCCGCCGGCAAGCGAATCAAACCTAAAGCTACTCCTTGCAGATTTAGCTGTCGCCAAGGGTTGGTGAGTTGGGGCAAATTCTTAAAGTCAAAGTGAGCTTTACTAAATTTATTGTTATTTTCAGAATCTAGTTCCATAGTATGTATTTAAGTAGAAGAGGTGTTACTGGAAATTATACCCGCTAGCCGCTTCAAAATGCGAAACACTTCGTAAAGTTCGTTTCCTGGACTCCCAATATCGAAAAGTTTAGACACGGCATACTCCGGTATGTCTCCTTTGGTCACTTTGATAAATCGAAAACTGCTACCATTTGTCAGAAGCCCAAATGTTACTGGTTCTGGACTGGGGTCATTCAGCATATAAAATAGTAACTGAGGAAGTCCAGCTTCAACGGAATATTGTGCTCGCTTCGCTTCGATAGCAACCACCCAAAAAGATTCAATTAAAAGCAGAACATCAATACTTCCCCTGACAAGTATACCTTCATCCACGGTGACAAGTTCCACCGATTTTTCTGCTTCTATATGAAATGGATTCAGGTATAAATCTGCTAAAAAGAGCAATGGAGCAAGTACCACCATTTTTACGGTATCTTCTATCATGGAGTGGTCGGCACTGTTAGTATAGCCAGCCTTTACTTTGTCTAGATATCGCTTTTCTTCATCAGTAATTTCTGGTAAATCGTCAATCCACTCCCGGAAGAATTGCTCGTCTTCACAAAGTTGGAAGTTAAATTTTGTTTTGACATCGTGCAGGGTCAGTGTTTTTGCTTGAATGCTTGGTGTCATAGTTTTATCTAGTTATTTATTAGTTGGTATGTATTCTAGCATATCAACTGTCGATCGCCTCCAACAACACCTCCGCGCCAAACCTTACCGCATCGGTACAAGGCAATCCCGTTTCTGCTTGAACTTCAGCTATTGCTAACAGCGCATCAGCCTCATTTAAGTGATGAGTGTTGAGGGCGATCGCGCTCACTTTTCCCCCTGCAAAAGCACCCGCAGCAGCAGCTAACATTTCGTACAATTCAATTACTTTTGATAACCTGGGAATCGATACGTGCGGGTGATTGCGAATGCTAGTTTGTCCGGCTCGGTGCGCTAAAATTAAGTGAGTTGGCTGCGAACCCCGCAACAGCGGCAGAGTCGCCGTCGAACCCGGATGCAATAGCGAACCTTGCCCTTCTACGTGCAGAATATCGCATTCAGAACCCAATTTGATCGCCATTTGTTCGACAGCACCAGCGGCGAAATCAACTCGCACTGCATCCAAAGGAATGCCTTCATTTCCAATCATTAAACCCGTTTGTCCCGTTGCCAAAAACTTGGAACGCAAACCTCGCCGCAAGCAAGTGCGATTAAGTTCCAGACTGGTTGACATTTTGCCGACGCTCATATCTGTGCCCACAGTTAACACGCGGCGGCAGCTTAATTTAGCAGCAGCAGCAGAGGCGATCGCACCGACAGATTTCGGTTCCTGACGCACGTCCCAAATCCATTGATTTTCGGTTAACGGAACTGTTATCAAAGGTGCAAGTTTCGCGTGCAAACCGTTGACAACTGACAAACCTGCTGCTACCGCTTGATTAATTTCTGGCAGCCATTCCGCAGGCAAAACACCGCCGGAAGGAGCGATACCAATTAGCAGAATATCCGGCGCAAATTGCAGTGCTTCTGCAACGGAAGCAACTATCGGTACTTGTTGAGGAATGCCAGTTAATTCAGGTAAAGATTGTCCGGCACATTGGCGGTCTATTACTGCTACAATTTGTGCTTCGCTGTAGCGCAAAAATGCTAAACCTGTTTTGCCGGAAGAACCGAGAATTCCCTCGTGCAGCAGGATTGCAACTTTACCCTTTTTGATCGGATAGTTTTTAGTCATTGGTTCACTTTTGAGACGGGCGATTTTAGATTTTAGCTTCAATCTAAAATCTAAAATCTAAAATCTAAAATCGATTGGGTGTTAGCTGTGATTTGGGTTCAGGGTAAGATCATTCGGATCTTCTCCCAATTCTCGCAATCTGGCCTCTAGTCGCGAGGCTCGCTGGCGTTCCTGTTCCGCTTGTTGTTGAGCAGTTTCCGCTTGCTGTTGAGCGGCTTCCGCTTGTTGTTGAGCGGCTTCCTCCGGCAACAAAACTAAATTGCCAGATTCATCGAAAAAACGCACCCAAGTCGCTGTTTCTCGATCGACAATTCCTTCCCAAGTGCCCAACCAAAAACCTAACGTTTCGCACCACAGCCAACCCCGCTCGTTGGGCACTAACGGCTGATAGCGCAGGTTGGGATCTAAACGCCATCCTTGCAAAGAATTCGGCTCGAAAGGATCGAAAACAAAGTAATCAGGAGTTCTAAAAACCTGCTCGTAAATATCCTTTTTTTTGCCGGTATCCTGATTTGCCGTTGACGGCGACAGCAGTTCCACAATGACATCCGGGTAACGTCCGTTTTCTTCCCAAACTACCCAGCCTTGTCGGGAAGGATTGCTGTCAACACCCAACACAGCGAAAAAATCCGGGCCTCGGAAATCCTGATTGCGAATCTGTTTAGCGCTGTAATAAATAAACATATTGCCACCGACAAAAAAATCGTTTCGGTTAGCTAAACCTTGTTCTACGGAACGGATTAAAACGGTCATTGCTATACGGTGGCGGTTGCTTTCCATTTCTGCACCATCATCAAAAATTAAATCAGTCGGTGGCTTGTGTTCTTCAAAGAAAAGCTTGGCTTCTCTATCAATTTGCTCTCCTATTGATTCCACTGGCATCATACTATCTCCAGATGTGTTTTGAGCGATACTTCTATTCTACAATCTCAACTCGCTGCACTCCCAATCCCGATCGCCCGTTTGGCAACAAACACCCATTTTCGACGATCGCACCGGTGAAAGGATCGTCTAATAAATTTAAGTGACTGTCCAAATCCAAATAGTCAGCTAGCGGTGAAAGTTGTGCGGCTGCTGTATTTGCGATCGCGCTATCTGAATAGCAGCCGAACATTACTTGCAAATTGCAGGCTTTGGCTGTGTGAATCATCCGCATTGCTTCAGTCAATCCGCCTGACTTCATCATTTTGATATTGATGCCGTGAACGCAGTGCGCTAGCTTGGGTATATCGGAACTATTAAAGCAACTTTCATCAGCAAAAATTGGCAGGGGCGATTGACGGTACAGTTCTGAGAATTCCTCCATATCTGCGACAGGTGAAAGCGGCTGTTCGACATAATTTATCTGGTATTTTTCCAGCCAAAGACACATTTCGATCGCACTGGTCAAACTCCAACCGCCGTTAGCATCTACACTGATTTTAAGGTTAGGTGGTGCTTCCTCTAGCACTGCTATTAACATAGCTTTGTCGGCTTCGATTCCTGCGGGATTTCCTAATTTAACCTTAACGGCGCGGTAATTGATGCTTGCTGGATCTTTGCCAAACCAATCGCGCACTCTTTCTCTTGCACTCCTCGGGGAATTAATGCCGATCGTGACGGAGGTGGGGACGATGCGCGATCGATCTAATCCCCACATTTTCCACAGCGGCAAGCCTGCTTTTTTGCCCAGCCAGTCGTGCATTGCCATGTCGATGCCGGCGCGGGCGGCTGAGGGTAAGTTGACCTCTGTTAATACTTGTTCGATTTTTTGGCGATCGAACGGAGTAAACTTTTCTAGCAGCGGTGCAACTTCCTGCAATGCGGCTAGCAGAATTTCCGTAGTTTGGGGCCGAGAACCTGTGGAAAAAGGCGATGCTTCTCCCCAACCTTCGATGCCTTCGTGTGCTAATTTTACCCATAAATTCGTACTTTGGGCTGTTGTACCGCGGCTGATGGTAAGGGCAAACCGCTTGCGGACAGTGAATGTTTCAATTTGAACGTGCATTGTCAGTGATTGGTAATTTTTTGTAGATAAAAATCCGAGGGGACGGATTGCGCCGCTATTGCCATTTTTTACTTTTTACTTTATAGTTTGATTTTGCTTGTTCTAGTTTATCAAAAATTTGATGAAATTCATTATTTCTGTTTCGCCGAAGAGAGTTGCTTTCTCTCTCAGCATTTGGGTGCTCTTCTTTGCTGTTGCTGGTTGCATCGTACAAGTTCTGCGGTACGGTTTTAACTATCAAGAACGCTGGATCAATTTATTTAATTTAGACAGAGAGATAAATTATCCTTCGTGGTACTCGTCATTTACTTTGCTGTTTTGCGCGATTTTGCTAGGTATTATTGCTAGTGCTAAGAAGAAGGAGGGCGATCGGTATTTTGGACACTGGAAAGCGCTGGCGTTCATCTTTGTATTTTTTTCTTTAGATGAAATCTTGAGTTTGCACGAAATATTAATTATTAACGACTTGCGAAAAGCACTGGATTTAGGGGGAATTTTTTACTTCATTTGGGTAATTCCGGGGGCGATTTTTGTTGCGGTTACTGCGCTGGCTTATCTCCAGTTTCTCCGGCACCTACCCCGAAAAACAAGGGATTTATTTTTACTGGCAGGCAGTATATATGTCGGTGGAGCACTTGGCATGGAAATGGTTTGTGGCTATTATGCAGATGCGGTTGGCCAGCGAAACTTGATATACGGTTTGTTGGCTTCTGTTGAGGAAATTTTGGAAATGGTAGGGGTGATAGTATTTATCTATGCCCTGCTGTCTTACATCGGTTCCTATCTTGAAACTATTGATTTGCGGTTGAAGATAGTGGATAATCCACAGAGGTAAAACTGACTATAAACCAAGATTATTAACGAAATTGAAATCGCAGACTTTATGGCTATCTACTTCTACACCACTGCCAGCGAATACGGCTGTTTTTCTAATTTTTCCAGTCATGGATTCGAGTTAGACGGAGAATATTGGCTAACTACCGAGCATTATTTTCAAGCACAAAAGTTTCCCAAAACGGCTCATTGCGACCAAATTCGCCAAGCAAAAACGCCGAAAGATGCCGCAAAAATGGGGCGCGATCGCTCTCGTCCCCTCCGCAAAGATTGGGAAAAAGTAAAAGATGATATCATGCGAAAAGCCGTACTCCGAAAATTTGAAACTCATGCCGAAATTAGAGAATTTTTACTCGCTACGGCGGATGAGGAAATAGTCGAAAATTCCCCTGTTGATTACTATTGGGGTTGCGGTAAAGATGGCAGCGGCAAAAATATGTTGGGCCAGATTTTAATGGAAGTAAGGGAAATATTGCGAAAACGCACGTCAGAGTAAAACAGAACTTAAATTTTCTAAACTAAAGCAGGACTTATTTAATCCTAAGTCCTGCAATGCTCGTCAGCGAGCATTTCCTCAATTTTCTTAAACACTGAACTCAAAAATCGGTCTGAGCAACTGTCAAAACCTGTGTCAATCTCGTCGGGCTGTTCTAGTAGAGGGTTTAGCCTCTCCTCAGAGACTGCGAAGCAGGGGAAACGGTAAAAACCCTGCACCACTTTTTTTGTTTTAACAACTACTCTCAACCGGAATTAACTTTTATGGTCGCAAGTACAGCATTGTTAGCCCGTCGCCTCCCGGACACCGTTCCCCTAAGGTTGGCGATTCACAGGTAAAACAGCAAAACACCTGTTCTGGTTAAACTTTGTTTTTTATTGATGCTGTATCTTTACTATTGTGTACGATTTGTGGAAAGTGTCAGCACTCGTTCAGAATTCTTTACATTTGTGATTTATTTGGATACCATCGGGCCACTCTGTCGCAGTTGCTGTTGAATTATATTAAATTCTTTCTGTTCTGCGCTTAGCAAACTATTGTCGATCGGCGATCGCATATCCCACTGCAATTCGGACAATAACAACAAACAGCCGGCCATAATTATGCCTGTGGTTAGATATTGCCAAGGTGCAACAAAAGTTAATAGAGGGATGCTAAATAAATGAGTTAGTCCAATCAGGAGAAAAGTGCGCGATCGCAAACCTAATCCCGTCAACAAATAGCCGATCGCGCTCAATCCCAACCACAAATCGCAAAGGTGCAGTAACAAACCTCCCCAACCGGCAAAAATACTGCAATCGGTCAGAACCAAACCAGTTATCATCAAAATCGCCCAAGAGTAAAGAATCCAGCTAACACGCTCGACTCTTACCCAAAACAAAGTTAAAACGGCCATTACTGCAGTGCCAATTAGAGTCAAAGTTGACCACAGAATCGCCTGAAAGCTCCAACTGATGGGGAAAAACTGAGCCGTAAAAAAAATCCCCCCTGTCACCAAACCCCAAAGCAGAAAAGTTTGGTCGATGCGGGTATAAAATCCTGAGAAAAGAGTAATATTTCCAATTTGCCAGCGGAGTTGCAACAGGCCTTCGATGTCTTGTACGTCGAGATGTTCCTGTTTGCAGCGGATTAGGGGTTCGGAGGCGTTGAAAAAGGTCATCCAGTGTTGGGGAAAGTATGAAGTTTTGTGTATTGTAACAAATCTTAAAGAATATTTTTCTGATTTTTTCTTGTTCCCTAGCTCTGCCTGGGGACGCAGATTTGGAGGCTCTGCCTCCCGCGAGTCTATGACTTGCGAGGCAGAGACTCTGGATATCGGTTCCTAGACAGAGAGAGCCCGGGAACCAGTTAATCTGCTGATTAATTATTTATTGTGCCTGCTGTTTACACCACAGATTCAAAATTGCTTACCACTCCCGCAGTAGCCTTTTTGCTTCTGTCAAAAGGATCTCGGTGCTTTCTGGTTCTGCATCTTCTCCACCTGTGGGCCATAGTTCTGTAATTACTATACCGTCGGTATAAAGTTCAGCATCTATACAATTGCCAGTCACTTCAGTTACTTTTACATCCCTCATATTTTGCTACATTCAATTTTCTCAATAATTTCTAGGTATATTTGTCCTTTCGTAGACCGAGCTTCTTCAAGAAAAGCTGCTAGGAGATAACTCCGAGGGGGTAATTGTCGATCAAAAATAGCGATCGTTTGTCCGCTATAAGGAATGAGAATTAAATAACTTCCACTCTTGAAAGTGGGATGGGCGTCCCGCCCATCCTTTTTGGACGGGCGGGACGCCCATCCCACAATAACAATTAAAATTGTAAGTTATTTAATTCGCGATCCTAAGAAAACAAAGGGCGACAGACGAGTTTTGCTAGAACTTCCCATAGAAGAACGCAATTTATTAGAACCATTGGTGTCAACAAAACCCGAATAAGTAAAACAGGACTTACGCACTCCGACAAAGAAACCGGGTTTTTTACCTAATCTTCGAGTACGAACGAAGTAATTTCGTAACAAAACCCGGTTTCTGGGCCCCCTGCGTAAGTCCTATAAAATAGGTATAAAATAGAAATTGACGCTACTAGCAATGGACTCATCCCCATGACAACAACAATTCCCTCTCAAACTTTGCCAGAAATCATCTACCCAGACAGCGACGGAAAACCCATGTCTGACAACACCAAACAGTTCCAATTAATAGTAAAAATTCAAGGCGGAATAGATGCCTTATTCAAAGACCACGAAAATGTCTTTGTAGCAGGTGATTTGCTGTGGTATCCCGTGGAAGGAGATAACAAAACTCGCCAAGCACCTGATACGATGGTAGTCTTTGGCAGACCAAAAGGTGACAGAGGTTCCTACCAACAGTGGCTGGAAGATAATATTGCCCCGCAAGTTGTCCTTGAAATCTTCTCGCCGGAAAACCGACTGGGAGAAATATTTAAGCTGTTTAAATTCTACGAAAATTTTGGAGTCGAAGAATGCTATTTCTACGATTTAAAGTATAATGAGTTAATAGGTTGGGTGCGAAGTGAGGGGAAACTCAACTATATTGAATCAATGGAAGGTTGGGTAAGTCCGCGTTTGGAAATCCGTTTTGAAACTGCATCAGGAAACTTAGAAATTTATCGTCCAGACGGACTGAAGTTTTTGTCTTAGGTGGAGTTGTCAAGACAAATGGAACAAGCGCAACAAAAAGCCGATCGCCTTTCAGAAAAACTCCGAGAAATGGGCATAAATCCAGAGGACATTTGAGATTATAATAGTCCTCGAATCACGGGCGATCGGAAAATGGGTTTTTCACCAAATCTGCGGGCTGTAACGCGTCTTATCGTAAAAAACCCGGTTTCTAGACCCCCATATCTTAACTATGCAAAATCCCCGCCAAATAGCATTTCTCGCACTCCGCGAAGTCCACCGCCGCGGTGCATTCGCAGATGCCGCACTCGATCGCGCTTTCAGCAATTCTCAACTCAACGACCTCGATCGGCGTTTAGTGACAGAATTAGTTTACGGTAGCGTCAGGAGAATGCGATCGATCGACTTCATCATCGACAAACTAGCAACAAAGAAATCCTCCCAACAACCACCCGAACTCCGCACCATCTTACATTTAGGCTTATATCAACTCGAATATCTCAACCAGATTCCCCCCTCCGCCGCCGTAAATACCACCGTTCAACTAGCAAAAGAAAACGGATTTTCAGGACTCAGCAGTTTTGTCAACGGTTTGTTGCGACAGTATACCCGTTTAACCCCCCCAACCCCCCCTTACCAAGGGGGGGCTAAGAGTCTTCCTAATTCCCCTGAGCAAACAGAGACTAAAACAACATCTAACTCCCCCCCTTACCAAGGGGGGGCTGGGGGGGGTGCAAATTCCCCTGAGCAAGCAGAAACTAAAACTACCTCTAACTCCCCCCCTTACCAAGGGGGGGCTGGGGGGGGTGCAAATTCCCCTGAGCAAACAGAGACTAAAACAACATCTAACTCCCCCCCTTACCAAGGGGGGGCTGGGGGGGGTTTTAATTCCCTAAAATTACCCGAAAACCCAGTCCAACGCTTAGGAATTATCCACAGTTTCCCCGACTGGCTAATAGAATTGTGGATCGAACAAATAGGCGAAACCGAAACCGAACAACTCTGTGAATGGTTCAACCAATCCCCCACAATTGACCTGAGAATCAATCCTTTAAAAAGCTCGATCGCCCAAATCGAAGCTGCCTTCCAAACCCACAACATCTCAACTAGCAGACTCCCACACTTACCACAAGCATTAAGACTAAATGGCAGCATCGGCGCAATTCAAAACCTCCCCGGATACAGCGAAGGTTGGTGGACAATTCAAGACAGCAGCGCTCAATTAGTCACCCATTTACTAGCGCCCCAGCCAGGGGAAACTATCATCGACGCCTGCGCCGCACCGGGGGGAAAAACTACCCACAGCGCCGAATTAATGGAGGATGAAGGCACAATTTATGCCTGCGACAAAACCGCCAGCAGACTCAAAAAACTTAAAGAAAATGCAGACAGACTCCAGATGAAATCCATTAAAATTCATACCGGAGACAGCCGCCATTTCCCAGAGTTTGTTAACCTCGCAGACAGAGTTTTACTCGACGCACCTTGTTCTGGCCTCGGAACCCTGCACCGCCGCGCCGACGCCCGCTGGCGACACACGCCCGAAAACATTCAAGAACAATCCCAACTGCAATCGGAATTGATAGCAAATGCAGCGACATTTGTCAAGTCCGGCGGCGTATTAGTTTATGCAACTTGCACAATTCATCCCTTGGAAAATGAAACAGTTATTCGATCGTTCTTAGACAACAATCCTAACTGGCAAATCGAACCGCCAACAATTGATTTACCCGTACAGCCATCACCCGAAGGATGGGTGAAAGTGTGGCCGCACAGACATCACATGGACGGCTTTTTTATGGTAAGGCTAAAGCAAGATTAGATTGGTAGATGGTGATTTACGGCTATCGTGGGGGCGGGTTTATGAGATTATTGGTTTTAGGCGATTATTGTTCGTGAAACCCGCCCCTACGGGTGGCAATTGTTGGTAAAACCCGCTTAATATCCCGGCTCTTGATAAGCAGGCTCTTGATAAGCAGGCTCTTCCCACTGGCGATACCGGGGTTGAGGATTGGGATTGTAAGGAACGATCGCACCATCCTCATTCACAATCATCCCCCGAATAATCCTCTTAGGCTCCACCGGTTTGGCCTTAATACTGCCCTTGCGGCCGTCCAACTTCGGCAACTTAGGAAACTTCTCAACCGGCATTCCCTTAACAATTTGACTCATAAAATCGCGCCAATTGTAGGCCGCCGTACCGCTAGTTCCCCAGGTGGGATAATTATCATCATTTCCTAGCCAAACTCCAGTCACAACCTGTGGAATGTAACCAATAAACCACAAATCCCGGACATTTTCCGAAGTACCAGTTTTGCCTGCTACAGCGCGATCGTTTAAAGCAGCAGGCCCCCCCGTACCGTCTTGCACAACACCCTCCAACATCCAAGTAGTAATCGCAGCACTATCCTTATCCAAAACCCGCTTCGGTTTAAAATTAGCCTGATAAATTACATCTCCCCGCTGATTAATCACCCGCTTAATTCCGTGGGCTTCAATAAAATTCCCTTGCGCTGCTAAAGTACCGTAAGCATTGGTTAACTCCAGCAAGTTCACCTCCGAAGAACCCAAAGCCAGGGAATAAATCGGACTCAATTTCGACTTAATTCCCATATCGTTGGCTACTTTGATCGCCGGTTCAAACCCCACATCCATCAACACCTTCACAGCTACGACATTCACCGAACGCGTCAAAGCATCAGAGATCGATCGCCAACCGCTAAATTTTTTGCCATAATTATTCGGTTGATAGCCGTCGATAATAATTGGTTCGTCTTCGTAACCGTCATAGGGAGAAAAACCAGCCGCCATCGCCGCGGCATAAACCAACCCTTTAAACGTCGATCCGGGCTGCCGCAAAGCCTGCGTAGCGCGATTAAATTCACTTTCCTTAAAATTTCCACCTCCTACCAGGGCCTTAACTTCACCAGTCTTAGTGTCCAGTGAAACTAAAGCGGCCTGTTCAAAACCCTGACGGCGGCCATCAACTTCGATCGCATTTTTAACAACCTCTTCCGCTATTTTCTGCCACTTCAAATCCACCGTCGTCTCGACAGTCAAACCGCCAGCTTCCAAAGCATCCTGAGAAACATAGCGCGGCAATTCCTTCCGAATGTAACTAGCAAAATAAGGCGCGACCACTTTAAATCGCTTCGGCGGACTTGGTTTAACGGCGATTGGTTCCGCCATCGCCTCCTTCGCCTCAGCCTCTGTAATTACCTTCGCTTCCTGCATTTGTTGCAGCACAAGATTGCGGCGTTGCTTAGCAATATCGGGATTAACCAAAGGCGAATATTCGCTCGGTGCCGGGGGCAAACCCGCTAAAGTTGCCATCTCTGCCAAAGTTAATTTATCGACTGTTTTGCTAAAGAAAACCAACGCTGCATCTGCCACTCCGTAGGCATCTGAACCCAAATAAACCAGATTTAAATATCTTTCTAAAACTTGCTCTTTACTCAACTCCCGCTCAATTTTTTGAGCTAAAAGAGCTTCTCGAACTTTCCGCCTAATACTTCTTTCCTGATTGAGAAAAACAACGCGAGCCAATTGTTGCGTAATTGTACTGCCGCCCTGCACTAAATCTCGCGCGATCAAATTAGAAACAATCGATCGCACAATACCTTGATAATCCACCCCGCGATGTTGATAAAAACGGCGGTCTTCTATGGCAATAAAAGCTTGAACCAAGAGTTCGGGAATTTCTTTAAGTTTCAGTTTATCTCTAGTTGCAGGCCCCGACTGCAACAAAATCGTATTATCTGCTGCCTTAATTGTCAGCGTTCCGTCGCGGTTAAACGCTGACAAATCGTTAACATCTGGCAAACCTTTGTCTAAGGTGTACAAAATCCATAAACCGTAGATTAAAGCGCCCCCGCCTATACTTACCACACCTAAACTTATCCAAAATCTAGGGCGGCGGGAGATCCGTTTTTTAGTTTTTTCCTGCGGTGCGCTATTTTCCTGCGGTGTGCTAATTTCCTGTAGTTCCGTATGTCTCTGCAGTTGGGTGTTCTGCGATTCGCTATTTTCCGGCAATTCGCTACTATCCGATTTTTGGGGTGATTTAGTTCCCAGCAAACTTAATCCCGGCCCCAACAATTCTTTTCCCTTGGTTTGCAAGCTGGTAACTTGAGGTTCAATTTCCAACCAAGCAATTAAGCGCTTCAACCCTTGCCAATTGCGTTTGACTATTGGATATCGAGCGTATTCTGGCTCTAAATATTCTGACTCTAAATATTCTGAGTCTAAATATTCTGAGTCTAAATATTCTGACTCTTCTAGAGATGCAGCATCTTCTGATACCACATACTCGGAGCGCTCATCCCTTGTCCGTGTAGAAAATTCCGCCTCGGATTCCGGCGAGTTGAGCTTATTGCCCTTCGCTGCCTTCGGCGGTTCTCGATCGGAATTACCGCTTATTGCGTTAGTGACTTTGCTCAATGTATCTTTGATATTTGAGAAAAATTCTGCCACGATCAGACCTTCAAACCTCATCAAGTCCGATTAAAAATTAAAAATTAAAAAAGCTAGCCTTCTTCAATTCTTAATTTTTAATTCGACATTTTTTCTTGAATAACACGCTGCCTTGAATTAGTTTTTTTGAATTAAAAACTTTTTAATTCAAAACTCAAAATTCAAAACTTTTCTTAACGCTGCAGAACTTGGTATTTTTTTGAGAAGTGAATTAGATTTTTTTAATTCAAAATTTTTTAACTCAAAACTCAAAACTCTGCTTAATTCGCATGACCTAGTGCCAAGGCTGCTACCAGCATACCCAAAACCAGGAAAGGCTGAGCACTTGCCTGATATTTAACATCATTTTCCAGGGGATTACGCAAAAAGTACATATCCTGAAAAGTAATTTGGGGAATTATCAGCAGCAGCAGAATGACAGCGTAAAGGTTTTGGTGGATGCTGATCAGATAGCCTGCAATCCCAGCTTGAAAGATGTCGATCATCAAAACGCAAATCCAAGCTGCGGTGCTGATGCCAAACATCACTGGTAAAGATTTTAACCCTAATTGCCGATCGCCCTCAACACTTTTGAAATCATTAACGATCGCAATTCCCAGCCCAGCCAAACTGTAAAACAGGGTCAAAATCATAATCGTGGGATCTAGTGTACCAAACAAAGCTTGACCCGCCCACCAAGGCAGGGCAATGTAGCTAGCACCCAGGGCATAATTTCCCAACCAGCCATTCTGCTTGAGTTTCAGCGGGGGCGCAGAGTAGATATAAGCTAGAAACGCGCCGCCGAGAGTCAAAACAGTCATTATCGGGAATTCATGACCCGCCCACAAGTCTAGAGCATAAGCCACCCCAATACCAGCGGCTAATAATACCAAAATTTGCGTTACTACTTGGGGAATCGAGATAATCCCGGAGGGAATTGGACGGTAGGGCTCGTTAATGGCGTCGATGTCGCGATCGTAAAAATCGTTCAAAGTTTGAGTGTACCCGGTCAGCAACGGCCCTGACATCAACATACAAGCTGCTGCGATCGAGAAATTCTCTAGGTTCCAAACATAGTTTCCAGAAGAGGCCGCCCCGCACACCACGCCCCAAATCAGGGGAATCCAGGTAATCGGTTTCATCAATTGCAAGCGAATCTTCCAGATGGAAGTTTCCCCGCTAGCGGCCCCTTTCATGCCCAACAGTTGCCGAGTTTTGGAACTGCGGTTTTCGGTAGCAGCACTTTCCGGTGCAGATTCTGGGGAGATTGGGGAGGGAGGAGAGTCAGACATAAGTGTGATGTTAGCGGTACTGCTACTATTGTGTCGTTCTGCGTTTCAATAATAATTCTGATAGGATACCACTGATATTTAAGGCATCGTCTTGAAAACTTACCCCGTCTTGGAGTTAATGCTAGGGAAAAGTACGGGTTTCATCAACTTATTTTAATATCATTATTCTGTGTAAATGTCAAGAGGATAAATACTTTTTTTAATAATTTTGCTGGGCCCGCCTGCTTGGGGAGATTTTTGCCAGCCGGTGCATTGAATGTCAATTACCAGGAGGCGATCGAGTTTTTTGCCATACTACCCTTGAATCATCTCATCTGCCAGAAAATCTGGCAAAAATTCAGAATCTAGAACCTCGACCCAAGTGTAGATACATAATTGCGGAAACGTTTCTACAGGCAATCCAGTTTCAGCAATTGCTTGTTCTGCTGCATCCGCATAGCATTCAGTCAATACCTCTTCAAGATATGGTTTGAGACTGGGGGAATCTTTGATAGCTTTGCGAATGCGTCTGCGATGTTCGGCAATGCTGCCTTTCCAACTACCGCTTCTTTGATCCGGTTGAAATTGCCACTTAAGCAAGTGCAGGAGAATTACCACCAGATTACTCTCTAAACTCCGGCGTTCACTTCGCCCCATGTCTTCTATTTCTGCAATCAGATTTTCCCAGTCGATGTTTGAATAGTCGCGATCCCGCAACTTTTCCACAGTAGTTTCAATCCATCTCAGGTAATCTGTATCATACAATTTTTGTCGTTCTACTTCTAATTTTGTCGTCATAATACTTTTTAGTTGGGCGGGGGCGGGTTTACGAGATGATTGGTTTTAGGCAATTATTGTTGGTCAAACCCGGCCCTACAAGGTTCGATCGCATATTATTGTTTTTTTGGCTTTGGACTTACTTAACAACTGTAAATTAACAAATATGGCGGTATGAATCAAAAGGCAGTCCCGTCCGCCGCTTGACTTCGACAACTGATTTGTAAGCGCCTTTTCTCTGCCTTTCTCTAACTATTTTTTCCGCAACATATCGATCTAAACCGCTGGCGATTAACTCTTCCGGCGAAAGAATATTTAACCGTTTCCAAGTAAACTGCGATTCTTTTTGATAATTGTAGCTGAAGCAAATCATCGGGGCGATGCGTCTGACGTGACTTTCGGGAACTCCTGCTATTTCTGATAACTCTTCGGCGTAGGTAAAAATGTAGCCTTCGTTTTGCAGAGATTCAATATCGTTGGCGTAGACGATCGGCAAACCCAAGATTCTGACCATATCGTCTTTGGTACACTCATTAATATCTATTTTGCCGCGCACGTTTGCCAATTCTTCGGCATTCGTCGCACTCGCCGGAACCAGTAAACCTCTGGGTGCGGTTTTGATGAGATAGCGCTTTTTCAAACTAAAAGCAGTAACAATTTGAGCAATCCACACGATCGTACCCAAATTAGTTGAAGAAGATACCGCGAGTGCTGCTAAAGTAATGCCAACACCCCATCCCATCCAACTACGAATATTTGATTTTTGGCCGGCATAGGCGATCGCCAATCCGCCGAAGTAGGGAATAAAAGCATACCACACCCAGTTGGGAGTTTGACGCAGCCAGTATAAATCTTGAGACACTTTAATTTTATCCTTAAATAATAGTTGTGATCTCACACTTACTTATTTCACTCCCACTTTTTTAATAGTGGGCTTTCTTCTACCTTCTACCTTCTTCCTTCTTCCTTCTATCCTTTACATCCGTTACATCCGTTACAAAATCCGTTGCCGAACTTCCTTCTTCCTTCTTCCTTCCATCCGTTACATTCGTTACATAATCCGTTGCCGAACTTCCTTCGCAAATTACAATTCTCGCAACAGTTTTTGGCGTTTTTCTTCATATTCTTCGGCGGTAATTGCGCCCATATCGTAAAGTTTTTTCAATTCGCCGATCGCCCCGGTTACATCTTTTGCCGCTCTGAGGACATACCCAGATGGCAACGTGCCGCCATTGTACTGAACCTGAAAAGCTTGTTCCGACATCAGCAGCAGTCCAAGAAAATCGAAAAATGCGATCACGAACGGAATTAATGTCCCAGAAAATAGCAAGTATAATACCCCTGCTAAGTTATTGCCCAAATAAAATTTGTGAATTCCGAAACCTCCTACAAAGAAAGCTAACAGAACTGCTACGGTTTTATCTTTTACCATTTTTACTTTCCCCAGTTTTTTATTTTAACTTCCGCCATCGACTTTGAATGCACGACCTTGAACGATCGAGCTAAGTAATGGTACTAATTTTTACTCATTTATTTGGGTTTTTGCGAAACTTAGACATCGCAAAATACAGCAGAACAATACCGGCTTGAGCTTGTAGAATGACCAAGTAGCCTCTCAAGAAATAATTGAGTTCGCTGCCTGAATTGAAAGAAAATATTAACAGACCCAAGGCTGCGTAGGGTGCGAAACGCATCCAACTCGGCGTTCCCTCTAAGTTGCGGCTGTTCAAATTGCTCATGGGTTTAAGCCTCATCCTAAATTAAAATTTAGCTATAAATTAGCCGGATTGTCAACTTCCGCTGGGTGCGATCGCCCGCGTGAGTCTCTCAATCAACAGCCGACAAGATATTACTTCCATCTTAAACCCTGTTTTTCCGCTAAAGTAAGGAACCGGGGCGGGTCTATCTGGATCTGTGGCTAATATTACAGATTAATGTGAACCCGCCCCTATGGGAGTTCCGGTTATTGTACCGGCCTAGATATCAGGGGCGCAGCGAACAGCCTACTGCTGTTTTTGGCAAGAGTCGATCGCCCGCACGAAAACTGTCAAAAAAACTCGGTTAATTCACAATTATTAACAACCGCCCCAATTAACTCGCGCCGCCGCCCAAAAGAAACAGACTCAAGAGAGTACCGCTATTCCAAAGACTGTGGAGAAGCATAGGAGCCAGGAGATTTCGCGATCGCGTGTACACAAACCCCAAAACCGCACCCAAAGTCGCCAAAGGCAGAATCTCAGACACACTCAAGTGAGCCACAGCAAACAAGAAAGCAGAAGCTGCGATCGCCCCCCAAACAGGCAAATAGCGAGTCAGAGAAGGCAGTAGAAAGCCCCGAAACACAATTTCCTCAAAAACCGGAGCCGCGATCGCAGCAGTGCCGAAAAACACCGCCAAAGCCACGTTATCCCTACCTTCGAGAACGATCGGCAAAATCGGATTACTGCCGCCTTGTCCCTGCCATAACTGCTGATTGATCAGCGACACCAAAACCACCAAAGGCAAAGCCGCAAAATAGCCGCCAAAACCCCACAAAAACCAATTTCCCCGCAAATTAATCCGAAACCAACCATCAGGCAAAGGCAAAAAAGACTTCACCGAAAAATACAGTACCGAAAGCCCCCCCGCCGACAGCAACAAATAAGTAGCAAAGATATAAAAAGCCTTCTCGCGCGGGTCAAAAGTAGCAGGATTCAGTTTTAAAACAGCCAGAGAAACAGGCAGCAGCAAATAGGGAATCAAGATTTGCCCGACAAAGAAAAAGCCGACCACCAGCACCTGCCAAACAATCTCGCCATCCCAAGGCACATCCCAAGTCAAGCTTGCATTTCGCGCCAACACCGGGCCGGAACCTGCTGTATCTAACTGCTGCCGCTGCAACAGCCACTGCAGGCTCAAACCAACCAGCAAAACCGTGCCAAGACAAAGCGAAATAGCCGGAACGCCGACAATAATTGCCAACTTTTCTACAGCTTGCTGGGCTGTTACTTGCTCTGCTGCTTGCAGCGCCACCAGCTCTTTAGAACGTTCTTGCAGCTTGTAAAGTTGAGCGAGAGCGCGATAGCGAAACCAGCCATCCAAAGACTTTTGAATGTTCTGCTCGGCATCCGGCAGCAGTTGAGCCGGATTGCTCCAAATTCCAGTTAAAACTTTAGCAGTTACCGCCGCAGGATCGTAATCAATTTGAGTGTTGTACCGCTCAACTAAATCTTTCCAAGTTTGGATCGCCGCCTCAGTTTTACCACTGCTTGCCTGCAAAATTCCCAATCGCAAGTCAAGTTCGTTTAGCAGCACTGACTGTTGCTTGATCGACTCGGACGCTGCCTTATTTTGAGCCAAATTCAGAGTATTATCCTCAGACTTAGAGGCAATTGCCGACTGAATTTCTTTAACTTGTGCTTGAGATGTTTCGAGAGTTTTGCGAGTCGAGTCTCGCGCTTCTTGATATTGCGTCAAAGCCGTATTTAAAGGATCTGCACCGACAATATTGTTGCGCGCCGAACTTAAATTAGCACTCTGATTATTTTCTCCTTGCCACTCCGAGGCGTGCAGCAGCAAATTTGTCTGGTAGAGTTCCAGCCGGCTTTGAATTTGCGGCTGATTCCAACTAGCAAGTAAAGATAAACCGACCAGGGCGATCGCGATCGCCGTTAAAATACCTAAAATAACCCGCTTCAGTGTCATTCCTGCTTTTCCGTCCCGCGCGAATCCGTGGCTAAATCTTTTCCGTCTTTAATCATAGGTCGTTGCAGACGAGAGTATCCCGACAACTGGTAAAATTTCACTGGCTCATCTTTTTGACTCGCCTCGCACCCGAATACTGGGTAAGGCGTGCACCCCGCACCCGAAGCGCAGTAACAGGCTAAATCTAAAATCTAAAATCTAAAATCTAAAATCGAATGACTCGCATTATCTTAGTCCGTCACGGCAAAAGCACATACAATCAAGAACGCCGCATCCAAGGCCGCCTCGATAAATCAATTTTGACAGAAGCAGGCCGCAGCGCCGCCCTGCAAGTAGGCGACACACTCAGCAGTATCGCCTTTGATGCCGCCTATACCAGTCCCCTGCAACGAGCCAAAGAAACAGCGGAAATCATCCTGTCGCGCTTGACAAATCCGCCACAACTCCAGCCAACTGATAATTTGATGGAAATCGATTTGCCTCTGTGGGAAGGAATGCTGCGGCAAGATGCGATCGACAAATTCCCCGAAGCATATCAGCAGTGGCAAAAACAGCCAGACAAATTTTCCATGAAACTGCCATCTGCTGACGGAGAAATCGAACACTTTCCCGTATTAGCCGTTTTTGCTAACGCCCGTCATTTTTGGCAAGAACTTTTATCGCGTCACCAAGACGGCACAATTCTAGTAGTAGGTCACAACGGAATCAACCGCGCTCTCATCGCCACCGCCTCGGAAATTACCCCTGATTACTATCAATCAATCCAACAGTCAAATTGCGGAATTAGCGTAATTAATTTTGGAACTTCCCCTGTTACCAACGACGAGCCAGGAGAGCCAAAAAAGAAAGTTCCAGTTCAATTAGAGTCAGTGAATTTAACTTCCCATACCGGGGAAATTTTTCCCAAACCGAGGGACGGACACCAAGGCCCGCGATTGTTGCTGGTGCGTCACGGCGAAACCGACTGGAATAAAGCAGGTAAATTTCAGGGGCAAATAGACGTACCTCTCAACGATAACGGCCGCGAACAATCCCGGCGGGCAGCAGAATTTCTCAAGAATGTAAAATTAGATTTTGCGATTAGCAGTTCGATGCTGCGCCCGAAAGAAACTGCGGAAATTATTCTCAAGTATCACGGCGGTTTGCAACTGGAACTGCGCGATGACTTGAGAGAAATCAGCCACGGACTTTGGGAAGGAAAGTTTGAATCAGAAATCGAACAATCCTATCCGGGTTTGCTAGAAGAATGGAAAACATCTCCTGAAACAGTCCAAATGCCCGAAGGAGAGAATTTGCAGCAAGTTTGGCAGAGGGCGATCGCAGCTTGGCGCGAAATTGTACAATCAGTTTCTGGTACTGGGATTGTCGTTGCTCACGATGCCATTAACAAAGCAATTCTCTGCCACCTATTCGGTTTAGAACCCGAACATTTCTGGAAGTTCAAACAAGGAAACGGAGCCGTTAGCGTGATTGATTATCCCCACGGCCCCGATGGTTTGCCAGTATTGCAGGCGATGAATGTCACAACTCATTTGAGCGGCGGCGTTTTTGACAAAACAGCAGCCGGAGCACTTTAATCCGTAAATTGCTGAGCGCGAACCCGTAGCGGAAGGAACGCCCACCGCTACGGGTTCGCGCCTGAAAAATGTTTGAATTTCGATAACAACCGCGCCCGACGCTTAGGAAGTTCTTAATTCCTGAAACTAATGCCGTGGATTGCTTCTTCCATCTTCCATCCATCCGTTACATCCCTTACATAATCCGTTGCCGAACTTCCTTCTTCCTTCTGTTATATGAGCCGCGAACTGCTACAAAATGTACGAGTGCTAGATCCAGTTTCAGGGAGCGATCGCATCGCTGATATTCTGATAGCTGAAGGTAATATCAAAGCAGTCGAAGAAAAAATTTCTGAGTTTCCCGCTGACACCCAAGTGCGGGATTGCCAGGGACTGATTTTGGGGCCGGGGTTAACTGATATCTACAGTCACAGCGGAGAACCGGGTTTTGAGGATCGGGAAACCCTGGAATCTTTGATGCAGGCTGCGGCGGCTGGCGGTTTTACGCGGCTGGCGATTTTGCCGGATACGTCGCCACCTGTTGACAATTTGGCCGGTTTAGCTTTGTTGCAGCAACATATCCGCAATTTGTCGATCGGGCTGCCCCGCTTGTATTTTTGGGGGGCGCTGACAGCGGGCGTTAAAGGGCAGCAGATGGCCGAGTTGGGCGAGCTGGGCTCCTCTGCGGTGGTGGGTTTTGCGGACGGTTTGCCGCTGTCTAATCCGGCTCTGGTGAGGCGTTTGCTGGAGTATATCAAGCCTTTGGGCAAGTCTGTGGCTTTGTGGCCGTGCGATCGAACTTTGGCAGGAAATGGCGCGGTGAGAGAGGGTGCGCTGTCGGTGCGCTTGGGTTTACCAGGAATTCCGGCGAGTGCGGAAACTTCGGCTTTGGCGGGTTTGCTTGAGTTGGTGGCATCTGCGGGAACTCCGGTTCACATTATGCGCGTTTCTACGGCGCGCAGTGTGGAATTGATTCGAGATGCCAAGGCGCGGGGTTTGCCGGTGACTGCGAGTGTGACTTGGATGCACTTGCTGTTGAATGTCGGGGCAATTTCAGGCAACTCTCAAGATTCCGGCGGGAAAAATGCTCTGACTGCTTCGTTGCCCTATGATCCGAATTTACGCCTAGAACCGCCGTTGGGCAATCTCAGCGACCAATTAGCGCTGATTCAAGCTGTGAAAGATGGCGTAATTGATGCGATCGCGATCGACCACAATCCGCATACTTATGAGGAGAAAACTGTGGCTTTTGCTGATAGTCCGCCTGGGGCGATCGGCTTGGAATTGGCTTTGCCTTTACTGTGGCACGGACTCGTAGAAACGGGCGAATTTTCGGCTTTGCAACTGTGGCGAGTGTTGAGTACCCGGCCGGCTGTTTGTATCGGACAAACCCCCCTCACGGTTGCACCGGGAGTCTCTGCTGAGTTGATTTTGTTCGACCCGGAAATGAGTTGGACTGTTGACGGGTCAAGTCTGAAGTCGCGATCGGCAAATACGCCTTGGTTGGGACAGCAATTAACGGGAAAAGTTGTACAAAGCTGGATTTATTAATTCTTGCGATTGAAATTCATCTGTTGTAGAACAGGCATCTTGCCTGTTTCTAAAAGTAGAACAGACAAGATGCCTGTTTCTGGGAATGCTGGATGAGGTGACTAAGAAAAGAAGATAAATACATGATTGCTGCTTTTGATTCGTGGAATTCCCCCCCGCTAGACTTGACATTGGATCTGGGCGAAATTCACGTTTGGCGCGTGTCTCTTGTTCAAACAGAATCTTGCTTGGAGAGTTTACAACAGACTCTCTCTACCGATGAGCGGAAAAAAGCCGAGGGTTTTCACTTTCCCAAAGGTCGATCGCAATTTATTGTGAGTCGTGGCGCACTCAGAGCAATTCTGAGTCGCTATCTTAACATAAGTTCTCACATTTTACGCTTTGAGTACAATCCCTACGGCAAGCCTTCTCTCATCGTCGCCCAAGGTGGAAACACCCTGCGTTTCAATTTGTCTCACTCAGGAAACATGGCTCTAATTGCGATTACCAAAAATCGAGATATTGGTGTCGATATTGAAAGCATAAATCCCAACTTTCCTTGTCAGGAGATTGCTGAAAAGTTTTTTTCACCCTTAGAATATTCTGTGTTGCTTTCGCTCCCAGAACATCTCCAACCCAGAGCTTTTTTCACCTGCTGGACTCGCAAAGAAGCCTATATCAAAGCAGTTGGTAAAGGACTTTCTATTCCCCTGAATCAGTTTGATGTCAGCCTCGCACCAGGAGAACCTGCAGCGCTGTTAAATGTTGAAGACAACCCCGAAGAAGCATCGAGATGGTCTTTAATTGAATTAATTCCCAGTTCAGATATGGTGGCGGCTGTTGCGGTTGCAGGAGATTGCTCGAAACTTGATTGTTGGCAGTGGACAAGGGAGTTTTGATTTATGCTGAGATGTTGCAGCATTCTCAATAAGCTTTTTATGAACAGGCAAGATGCCTGTTCCACAAGAAAGAAAATTCACTCTTTGTGGAACAGGCATCTTGCATCAGCAACAGGCAAGATGCCTGTTCCACAAGAAAGAAAATTCACTCTTTGTGGAACAGGCATCTTGCCTGTTCTTGAAAATGGTGCAATATGTGAGTTTATACCGATCGCGAGCGAGTAAAAGAGAACAGCAACAGTCGCTGGAATAGCTCTACTGCTTGCACCTCCAAGCTATTGTATAGCCCACCCTCCATAGACAAATAAGGACACAAAAATGTTGTGTCCTTATTTGTCTATTCGACTGCAATTTACCACCCTACAACTGATTTAATAATTTAACCAAATCGATAGCCAAACCCGCGTACCGTAATGATATATTCTGGTTGACCCGGATCTATTTCCAACTTTTCGCGCAGCCAGCGGATGTGAACATCAACTGTTTTGCTGTCTCCGATAAAATCTTGACCCCAAATTTTTTCCAGCAACTGATCGCGAGACCAAACTCGCCGGGGATTACTCATAAATAGTTCTAGTAAGCGAAACTGTTTAGGAGAAAATTTCACTTCCAGACCACGAACCAACACGCGGCACTCTTCAGGATACAGAGTTATGCTCTTATATTGCAGCATCATCGGTTGTCGCAACTGACCGAGGCGCTGGCGTCGCATCAGCGCCCGACAGCGAGCGATAAACTCCCGCATTCCAAAAGGCTTAGTCAGATAATCATCCGATCCGGCTTCTAGGTAAAAAGCGCAATTGTTGGCACTTCCTCTAGCACCGATAATCAAAATAGGGACGGGATTTCCTTGATGCCGTAACATTCGACACAGATCCAAACCGTTAATAGAATCCATGATTAACAGGTTGAAGGCAACCTCACCGTGGTATGACGAAGAAGCCTGTACAGAAGGCAGGGCGTTGCGCCCGTCGCTAGTAACCACCACCTCATAGCCCTGTTCTTTAAGGGCTAAAGCTAGCATTTCCCGCAACAGGTCTTCACCTTCCAATAACAAGATACGGCCGGCTTGTCCAACAGCCAACCTTGAAGGACTTTCGCTTAATTCAGCAGAAGACATAAATATCAGTGGGAGTGATGTTTGTATGTGGCTAGCGCGAGGTACCTTCTTCAGTAGCTGAGGCACTCTCGCGCTGCGATCGCTTGTACGATCGCCATTTGTTCGATCGCTTAGAATCCTTCGCCAGTCCACCCCACAGACACGCGCTCGACCTTTGCTACTTGCTCGTGTAAGGAATACAGCCGTAGAGCAGTTGCCGGAACCGCGCTGTCTGCCTGCGTCCAGGCCACAGAAGTCTGGTCATTTTTCGGGGTCGGTGTTAATTTCATAAAACATTGCCCGCTGTTAATTGACCACGTAACACCCAATCTAGAGGGATATGCTTGTTATACTACTGTTAAAAGGTTATTAAAAGGTAAAATTTTGGTAATCAATTGGTTAAATTATTAACGTTAAGTAATATAACAGTAAAGTAGCGATCGCACTTTAAGAGCTTTTTTTAAGAATACAATAATAAGTTGCTCCAAATTCCTTATTCTTCCCGTGCCGGCTACGATCGACGATAGCAAGTAAAAATTCTGTAGACTGCCTATCATGTTGCTGCATTTGAGTACCTGGCCCGAAGTAGAAGCTTATCTCGAAAGCTCGCGAGGCATAATTATCCCGATCGGCTCCACCGAACAGCACGGGCCCACCGGCTTGATCGGCACTGACGCCATTGCTGCCAAGGCGATCACCCACGGTGTCGGCGAAGCTGCCAATGCCTTAATCGGCCCGACAATTAATGTCGGGATGGCCTTGCACCACACCAGCTTTCCCGGCACAATCAGCCTCCGACCGCAGACGCTGATACTGGTAATCAGGGATTACATCACATCTTTGGCAAAAGCGGGATTTGAGAAATATTTCTTCATCAACGGTCACGGCGGCAACATTGCCACCATGAAAGCAGCATTTTCCGAGACTTACGCGCATTTATCGGACTTGAATTTACCGAATGCCGATAAAATCCAGTGTCAAATCGGCAACTGGTTCATGTGCGGCTCAGTCTACAAACTAGCAAAAGAATTGTACGGAAACCAAGAAGGTTCCCACGCCACCCCCAGCGAAATTGCCTTAACCCAGTACCTTTATCCAGAAGCAATCAAGCAAGCTCCGCTTTCGGAAGAAGTCGCTTCCGGGCACAAAATTTACGGTGCCGCTGACTTCCGCCGCCGATTTCCCGACGGGAGAATGGGTTCAAATCCGGCATTGGCAACCCCCGAACAAGGTCAGCAGTTTTACGAATTAGCAGTCAAAGAATTGACTAATAATTATTTGGACTTTTTAAGTTCCGATTAACGTTTTTTCTTCTCGTTACGAGGAAGATCCTGGTAACGAGAAAAAATCTCAAACTATTCTATATTTTACAGTTATGAGTGAGTCCGCGACATGATATTTCATATCTATTCCGGCTACCTCGGAATGATATCAAATCCGCGCTTCATCGTCGGGCGTAAAGTCTAATCAAGCTGCCAATAAATAATTCGCGCAATTTTCATTTTTTTAACATCGAGTCAACAGTCAACAATTACGGACGCTGCAACCGGAATCGATATCATCTATCGGAGAAAGGCTATATCTCCCGATTAACCATCGGGAGAATATCAAAACTATTCCACAATCCAAGGAGTTAAACAAGGTGTCCAAGCACTCAATTCTTCTTCCTTGAACCAAAGGCTAATTTCCGCACGGGCCGTCTCGACAGCATCAGAACCGTGAATGAGATTACGGCCGACATTGACGGCAAAATCTCCCCGAATTGTCGCAGGTTCTGCATTCAGAGGATTTGTGGCGCCAATGATTTTTCTCGCCGATGCCACAACGCCGTCGCCTTCCCACACCATAGCCACTACAGGGCCTGAAGTGATAAAGTTTACCAATCCAGCAAAGAAGGCTTTTTCTTTGTGAACATCATAATGTTGTTCCGCTAGTTCGCGACTCGCCGTCATTAGCTTCATACCAACTAGCTTAAAGCCCTTGGCTTCAAAACGACCGATAATTTCGCCGACGAGTCCGCGCTGTACGCCGTCGGGCTTAATCGCTAAAAAAGTCCGTTCCAAGATTAACTCCTATAATTGTGTTAACTGATCCAAAAGATAGAGTAACTCACAACGCACCTAAAGGCAATTCTGAGAATTGGAAATGGTCATTTGGAGACTTATGGCCGCCGGAAGAAGGAATAAGGAATAAGAAGAGGGAAGAGAAAAGAGGGAAGAAGCAATAAAAGCAAGGGTTAAAGAAACGGGGTTTCTTAGAAAAATCTTTGTTGAGCAGCGATGAATTTGCAAACAAACCTGGTTTCGAGAATCCTATGCGTCTAGGACTGATTTGCAGGCAGCATCCCGATTTTGTAAACACCATTTTTTAGCAGTTCGAGCAGAATGCTCACTTGCCTATATATAGCCATCCTCGCATCATTTGTGAATTTCTTACTCCCTCCCCTTGATAAGGGGAGGGTTGGGGTGGAGTCAAAAATTTACGACTCCTGCAAGGATTGCTGTAAGCTAATCAGCTTTTAAATTGCCTGTAAAAAAATAATCCAACTTTTGTGGGGTCGCTTTGAGCAAAGCCTGAAATATGCAATCTAAATGTAGAACATTTTATCTCTAGCGAACCCGATGCTCGAACTTCGGGCACAATATGATACAAGTCACAATTTCCTGTGACTGCCAACACTCTTACCTATGATCTAAAATACAAATATGTATGATAATAAACACAATTATTTATGCTCGACAATATAGATAATTAACGGAGGTATGAAGATTATCTTGACAGCAACCATTTAGGCGAAAAAAGTATGAAAGCCATTGTAGCATTCATTGAACCCAAAAAGCAAGAGTTTGCCAAATTGCCCTTGTTTGACTTTCTAGCCAATAAACACATTCACGCGAATCAACGACTAATTTTTGCACCTGTACTCGCTCCTTTGGCTGTGGGATTGAGCGACTTAAATAAATATGTATTGCGAGACTCTTCTAGTAATAGCAAAGTTCAGGAACTAATTAATAAATATACTTATAAAAAAAACTATTACTGGCATGACTATCTAGAATACCTAGAGGAACTTGGCTTAAACCAATTAATGAGTTACGGCGATTTCAGACTGCTTTGGGGTGAAGAAACTAAAAAAACTCGATCGCTTTGTTCAGTGATCGAACGCTACGCTTGGAAAGCTTCTCCCCTTCAGAAACTCGTGTTAGTAGAAGCCCTCGAAGGAACGGCCCAAGTTTTTTTTGAGGCGGCGCTAGCAGTGGTAATGGAATTACAGCAAATTAACCAAAAAGAATCTGTTGATTTTGGAGGATCTTATGGAGGTTTAGAAAATTATCACCTTTTAAACACGCCAGAGATGTTGCAACTTTTAGCAGAGATCAAACTTACAGATTCGGAATACCAAGCAGCTTTAGAATTAGCACAAAATGTATTTCAACTGTTTACAGAAGCGATGAACGAGCTGTTCCGACACAGCCAAACAAATTATTGCAAGACTGTGCTGCAAATATCCTCAATTTCTGCCTTTGCTCATTGCCCGATCGACTGTCTCGATATTGGGTAGTTTAAACAATCACTAAATTATCTCGGTGTACCGCCGTTTCTACGCCTGCATAACCTAAAATCTCAGCAATTTTCTCGGACTTGCACCCCTGGATTTGTCTCAATTCTAAACTGCTATAATTCACAAGTCCTCTAGCAATTTGCTTGCCGGCTGCATCGCACAACTGCACGGAATCATCAGCTTGAAATTCTCCTTCTACTTGAGCAATACCCGCAGCTAAAAGCGATTTTCCGCCGTGGGAAATTGCTTTGACAGCACCCGCATCTAAATATAGTTTTCCGGCCGGAATTAGCACGTTAGCTATCCAGTGTTTGCGAGCGTTTACAGGGCGCGGTTGAGGCTCAAATTGAGTGCCGATCGACTCTCCGTTAAGTATTTTCTCGATATTACCAGGAAAGCAGCCGTCAGTGATGACAGTCCGTACTCCCGATGCAGTTGCTATTCTGGCTGCTTCAATTTTTGTCACCATACCGCCGGTTCCCCAACCGCTGCGGGAATCTCCTGTTTGCACCTGAAATTCCGTGAGCTGTGCCATACTTTGGACTAGGGCGATCGGCTGTGCGTCGGGATTGCTGCGCGGATCGGCGGAATACAGCCGATCGACATCTGTGAGTACAAACAACCAATCTGCTTCTACCAAACTCGCTACTAGCGCTGATAGCGTGTCGTTATCCCCAAATTTGAGTTCGTCTACCGCTACTGTATCGTTTTCATTGACGATCGGAATCACGCCCAATCTGAGCAGTTGTTGAAAAGTATTGCAAGCGTTAACATAACCATTACGCTGCACTAAATCACCCCTGGTGAGCAATACTTGAGCGATCGGCTGTTGTAGAGTAGTAAACAAGTCATCATACACACGCATCAGCCGCCCTTGGCCCACAGCCGCCACAGCCTGTTTCATAGCAATATTTCGCGGGCGTTCCGTCAAACCCAAGCGCGCGCAGCCCACCCCAACCGCACCAGAAGAAACCAAAACTACTCGATGGCCTTGCTGCCGCAAATCAGCTAAAATTTCGACCAATGCAGCAATAGTTGAAAGAGCTAAATTTCCGGTAGTCGATCGAGTCAGAGTCGAAGTTCCAATTTTAACAACAATAGTTTTAGTCATTAGTCAGTAGTCAATAGTCAGTAGTCAGCAGTCAGTAGTTATTAGTTATTAGTGATAATATCATTTCCAGTAGACATCTCCAATAATTATTATTGTGGAACAGGCATCCTGCCTGTTCAAAGCTGGCTTTTCGGGAAATGTCTAGTTGATTATAACAAATACTGTAGGGGCGGGTTCACCAACTTCTATGATTCACGTCCTGGATATTTATAAACCCGCCCTCCGCATTAATGACTAATGACTAATCTTTAATTTTCAGAGATGCCCCCAAAGCTTGAGAAACCCAAACTTCAAAAGAGCGCACCGGATACTTGCGAAGCGCATACCCAGCATCAACCATTGGTTCCACTAAAATAGTGAACATACCCAAACGATTGCCTGCTAAAACATCCGTAAAAAGTCGATCGCCCACCATCGCCACCTGTTCCACCGGCAAATTCATCGCCGTCACTGCTGTTCGCAACTTGCGGCGGGACGGTTTAGCCGCACCCGTGATGTAAGGTAGATTCAAAGAATCAGCAATTCTACCGATCCGATTTTGACTTAAATTATTGCTCGCCAACCATAGGGATACCACCGGTTTAATTTCTTGTACCCACAAGCTGAGTTCAGGAGAAGCATTCATTGCCGTAATGGGAACCAGAGTTTCGTCCACATCCAATACTAATCCTTTTATCTGATATTTCTGCAGAATATCAGCCGTTAACTTCATGACTGAATCGCCTAGAACTAAGTCAGGCTGTAGTAATTTACCCCAAGTCATAATGATTTTAGATTTTAGATTTTAGATTTTAGATTGAGAAATAAGAAATTGGGAGTTAAAGATTGAAAAAGTAAAAAATCAAAAGTGAATAATTATTGCTTTTCCTGGGTTACTTTTGACTTTTTACTTTTTTATTAGTCATTGCCCATCTATTGACCCGATCGCACTTTTTGGTCAACTTGAGCCACAGCAGCATTGTGTTCGGCCAGAGTGCGACTGAAAATGTGAGTGCCGTCGTACCGCGCCATAAAATACAGGTATTCTGTATTTTCTGGAGTCAGAGTCGCCTCCAAACTTGCTATTCCCGGAGATGCGATCGGAGTTGGGGGTAGTCCTGGATTTATATAAGTATTGTAAGGAGAAGGCGTTTCTACTTGCTTAAAAGTCAGAGGCTTTTCCTTAGTTTGCCTGATACCGAGAGCGTATTCAACTGTCGGGTCAGATCCCAACGCCATACCCTTTTTCAGACGGTTGTTGAACACTCCAGAAATGCGGTTCCGCTCGGAAGCAACCACAGCTTCTTTTTCTACAATACTGGCCAAAGTCACCCATTCTTTGAGAGATAGCGTTGTATTATTCTGATTTTTTTGATATACCGGCAAAGCTGTCTGCTCGAAACGGGTGAGCATTTGTGCGATCGCAGCTTGAGGAGTAATTCTATCGCCGTCTAGCTGATAAGTATCCGGGTACAAAAAACCTTCCAAATGAGGCAATCCGCTCGGCAGCCAAGGGTATTGAGCGTAAGGAATTTGACTCGCGACCGCCATAAACTCCTTAGCCGGAAAAAAGCCTTGCGCTTCAAAATAAGTGCTCATTTGTTGCAGCGACCACCCTTCGGGAATCGTGAAACTCTGCTGTGCGACTTCGCCCTTCCAAATTTTGTCAGCAACTGCACTCAGAGGCTGAGTCGGCGACAGTTGGTAAGTTCCTGCTTGAAAACCTCCCTCGCGGTTTTGCAGAGTCATCCAGCGGGCCCACATATTCCATGCCGAGCTCGATCGAATCAACCCCGCGGCCTCTAAATCCCGGCCAATTTTTTGACTAGGAGTACCCTCCGGGATTTGGATAGAAACAGCATCCTCCTCTGGCGTGGAAGTTGACGTTTCAGCTATTTTAGGAGGCGCCGAAGCCCAGCTCCACCAAGCCCAGCCTTGCCAAGCGCAAACTCCCCAGATTACCGGCAGCAAAGCCAGATAAAACAACCATTTAGAGACTTGCGGAGTTCCTTTTCGGCTCTCGCGCGCGCTGCCTTTTGTCATTTGTTCTTTATTCATAGTCCGTTGTCCTGGATAAGCGGCGGGTAACTAGCGACTAATGACTGATGACCTGCGATTGATGACCGAAAAGTTACGAATACAAGCCCTTTAAAAGACCCAATTCACGCGGCCCAATTCAAAAGCCCGATCGCGAAGGCAGAAGCGGCCACCTCGAGAAAGTTCGATCGGGCTAGCAGTTTACTGTTTTATAAAATAGTAAAAAATTCTGCTTTTTGCCATCAGGTTTTTTGCCTGCAATTAATATCTAATCAAGCTCGTCAAAAAACTGGTCTTCCAGCATAGGTAACATCGGTTCCAGCCTTTGGAACTCCTCTTCCGAGAGCAATTCTGGCTTGCCGTCATCATCCATTCTAGCCAAGATAAAGAACGGGTCTAGAGGCGTATAAATCGCATATTCCTGTTCTTCGTGGTAGAAACTGGTCAGCCACATCAGCTCCTCGAAATCCGACTCCTCATCGGGATCGACATCGGATGCCATATCCTCTTCGGGAAATTCCGGCAATTCGCCAACCACAGTCAGCGTCACCGCCGTGCGCCGGAGCGTCAAGTTCTGCTCTTGCAGGACAACTTTAGCAGTCTCAAAAATTTTGTCAATTTCCGTCTCGTCTTCTACAGGAATTGCTGCTTCGTCCGTCTCGTCTCCCTGCCAAGTAAAAATTTCTACGGGTGAGTCAATCGGAAGCAGCAAAGCGTATTCTTGACCTTCGAGATTCATAGAATATTCTATGTTGCAAGTCAGCGATCGCCCAACTTCATCCGTCAGGGTGACGGACTCTTCGTTGGAATTGCCATTCTCTTTTTTGCGGTATGGGGATGAGGACATCGCGTGTATCTTAGTTTTCCGTCAATAATTCAGTAACGTTTGCTTGACAATTGGGAATTTTCGTGGCGATATTCTGGCTAAATGGGCGATCGCCAGTCCACCAGCTTAAACCGCGAGACTCGCGGCCTTTTCCACAGGCGAGGAGTGCAGCGTTTAAATCTCAGTCGAGTCAGCAACCGACACTGAGGACAAATCACGATTTTGTGCTTCTTCAGTACCGAGGGTACAGCAGAATTTTCTCCAGTTTGTCAAGGGTTACAGGTGTGCGTAGCAAACTTGCACAACCAGGATATCACGCCTCTGTTACAAGCTATCAAGGATTGGGAAGGGCACAGATATTTTGCCTCCGCTCGTCTAGCCACTGCTGCAAAATCAGGGCTGCGGCTTTGCGATCGATCGCACCCTTATTTTGCGACACCGAAATCCCTTGTGTTTTCATCAATTCCTCTGCCTCAACCGAAGTCAGGCGCTCGTCCACGTACTCTAGGGGGAGCTCTAAGGCGGAGGCGATGCGATTGGCATATTTCTGCACCTGTCGGGCTTGAGCGCCCAATTCTCCGCTCAGGGAGTAGGGCAAGCCTGCAACCAAAATTTGCACTCTCCGCTCTCGCACGAGTTCTCGGAGATAAGCTACGTCTCGATCGAAGGACGATCGTACCAGTGTTGTAATGCCCGTAGCTATTAAACCCGTGCCGTCACACCCGGCGATGCCGACTCGTTTAAGGCCGATATCTAATCCCAGTGCTGAAATCCATAATTTATCGTTGGACATTCAATTTTAGATTTTAGATTTTAGATTTTAGATTTACTATTTTTTTGCGGAAATAATCTTATTTAACGAACCGCGAAGACGCGAAGGACGCGAAGGAATAAGAGAAGAAAGTTAGAAGAAAATAGGTAATCTTAAGTTGATATCAATCAAAAGCAGAAGGAATATTTTGGGATTAGGGCAGAAAAAAGAAATTTTTTGGATGATTAATTCTATTTTTTTCGGCCTTCTACCTTTTACCTTCTGCTTTTAACTATTAAGTATTAACTTTTGTCTTGGGAGCCTTCGTCTAGAGGCAATTCGGGCAATTTTAGAGGCAAAATGCTGCTGCTATCTGTTGCCGATGATTCGGAATTCTGGAAGTTCAAGGGGTTAACTTGATTCGTTTGGCTGTTTCCTGAGTCAGCCAACAGAGGTTTTATCTCAGACGACGCGGGCCCTGCTGCTGCTTCCCCAGCCATCGGGCCGAGCCAGGACATCCGGCCCGGTACGGGTTTGCGAGTTGGCTGGAAGCTTTGCAGCATTTCTGATAGCTGGAGTCCTTCGAGAGAGACCAACTTGGACTCGCGCAATTTGTGCCACACCGATCGAGACATCAGCAAACTGTGTTCCAAGCGCACTGCTCCAAATTGCTCTAAATAAGCTTCCCGTTCCGGCTGATAGTCAGCGGAAGCCAGTTGCAGGCTTTGAATCGGGAAATCTTGAACAAGGCGCGCCATCTGGGACAGCAGTTCCGGGTAAAGCCAAGTGTAGGCCGGGTGTACAGTCAACTGGGCGACGTGCGGTTGCTGGCCGTTGCGGGATAGCTGCACCTGAAAATAGCCGATCGCGGCTTTGCGCTGCGGTTCAAACACGTAACCGCTGACTACCTCTGTTTTGGCCAGCCACTGTCTGACACCTTCGACTAAAGCGCCGAAAAAACTGGTTTTGAAATCTTGAATGTGGCGATCGAATACTTGGCGCACCAGGGGGGGCATAGACGCGGTATCCAGTTGGTATAGTAACTGAGCGTCTGCGTTGCTAACCGGCAGCAGGTTGGGCAAATCTGGCGTCGAGGAAGCCATTTCTTGCAGGCGTTCTGGGGCGATCGTCCAGTAAGTCATCTGGGCCAAAGGCTGAAACCCGTTTTGCCGATACAAAGCCAAGGAAGTTTTGTCGCCGACATTCACTTCCAACAGCCATGTCCGCGCCTCCCAGACTGCCTCAAAGCAGTACCGCAGCAGCATGGAACCAATTCCTTTGCTGCGGGCTTCCGGGTCTACTCCTATGCGATCGATCCGCCAAGTGCTGCGGGTGCGGTTGAAAGGAGAAATCTGAATTATGCCCTTAACTTTCCCCTCTTCTTCGGCAACGTGGGCCCGGAACAGGGACTGACAGGGGTTGGGAAACAAGCTAACAATCTTTAGTAGTCCGTACCAGCGGCGAATCTGCTGCAACTTTCTACCTAGTACCACGTCGCAGCTTCCGCCCTTGCTGTTTTCTGGCTCTTCGGCTGTTTCCGCGCACAGTTGTTCCATCACCTCGATGTCGCGATACTGAAACGGGCGAATCACAACCTGGTTTTGGTTTTGGGAGGGAAATGAAGTCATAGCATAAAAGTGGATAATGGAAATTTAAAAATAAAAATTCAGAAAGGGGAAGAGTTAGAGAAGTTTTGAGTTCTGAATGGGTAAATTTTGAGTTCAAAACTTATAACTTTTTATTCTTCTCCCTTTCTTGCGCGATCGAAAATTAAAAATTGCAAATCATCTTTTTGAATTTTTAATTTTCTGTTTTCAACTCAAGATTTTTGTGGCAGAGGTCGAATTACAACGACCGGTGTTCGCTCATCAGCATTCCCGGCGGGGTTGCTTCGCAAGGCTTGCTCTAAGAATGTTACCGATAAATCGGAGGTCGCTGCTAATATCTTAACTGCTTTCAAGTCATTAGCGTCTACGATCGCCGCCGCAAGTCCGGTTTCTCGTTGAATTTCTTCTACAACTTGCTGGGGATTGTCCGGGCCTAGGACAATAAATTGGTCGAAGGGAGGCAAAGTCCCGGTAACGTCGTCAATCAGTCTGGCTTGTTCCCCTGCAAGTTGGTAAAAGACTCCCGGTTTACCGAATATTTTAGCCACAGCGCCGATCGCAAATGCTGCGACTACGCGCCAAGGGCCGACTACATCAACCAACGTCTGCATCCCGCAAGCCGTGGCCAAACTCGACATCGGCAAGAAAAACAAGCACACTCGCTTTGCCGCCCATCCTGGTTTGACTTCGCTGGGATGGCGATAGCGTCCCTGCATCAAAGCCAAGGGAGTCTCTGCGAGGGCGACAATATCGCCTTTCTGGGCGCGCGGCAGCACGTACCGCTTGACAATTTCGACGGGATTGTCCAATTCCGTCAGGATGTGGGTGCGAATCGGCAAAACTTCGGCAACTCCGACATTTCGGGCATTAGGTACTGTCTCCGAGTTGGGAAATTGCAGGGGAACTACTACGTTACGGACTTTGGGGATGCGGCCGCCCGGGCCGTAGGTGACGAAATGTACTTGCACCCAAGCCGACTGCAATTTGGTTAAATCTTGCCCTTGAATGTCTACAGAAACTTTAATTTTCGTGTTTTTTTGGGCTTTAACAATATAGCCGAACCAGTAATCGTCTGCTCTGGCTGCTGCGTCTTTGTGGCAAGGAATCACCTTTGTCTCGGAGGTAACGCCATCCAAACTTCCGTCTGACAGCAGTTTCACTTGTGCCCGCACTTCCGGCAACATAATCTCAAACCGCTGTGTCAGGTTGCGGAACTCCATTTCCCCGACTAAAAGATAGCGGTTGGGTTCCGAGATGGCTAAGTGCCATTCTCCGGCTGTTAGTTCTAATTTATTTGCACTTCCAGTCCGGCGATAGTTCAACTCTAGGCCCAATCCGCCCAATGCTAGCAGCGAACCGGCTGCTGCGATTCCTGTTGCTAAAGTCTCAATCACTCAAATCACCGCCAATAATATTTTGTGTTTACTGTAGTCGATATCGGGTACTTTGAGCGCTGATCCGGTAGTAATTGGATTGTGCTGAGTTTGTTGGGGGCGATCGAGCTTAGCCCAATTACACGTAAGTGCGATCGCCTCTGGTGGCTAAAGCGGGCAAGTTGCTGTTCAAAGAGCTCTCCTCGTGAGTTAGATCACTCCAAAATCTGGCCTTGCTTAATCAGGGCATGAAAAAAATCAGTTGAAAATCCCGAATCTTTGTGGATACTGGTTTCTCTGACTTGCATATTTAACCTTTCCTAGCGTAAATCAGCAACGTCCACAAAACAAATCACTTAATTCAATAATTTAATAGTTTATTTGGTTTTACAACTCTATACAATATCGCTTTTAAGCGTTAAATTATAAAGTGGAAATTCACATTAGTTTAGAATGTTTATTAATTTTAATCGGTTAACAAGTCGGGATAAAGCAGTTATTTTAAGATTGCTAAGCTAAGACTGTTCCCGATGTGCGATCGCGCGCCTCCAGCTTCTTCAAGGTCGAATGAACAGCGAGTCCCTAGCGCGGTAGCGGTAAGTATTTTTGAGAATCTACTTCTTAAGTAACAGTCCAAATCTAGTTCTTAGGCAGTAGATTTTCTGAGAAGTATATAGTTAGCCTAGTAAATGTAACAGTAATACCCAAGGATATCTATGACTGATAATAAGCAGCCTTTTAACCAACCTGAAGCCAATCCTGACTTCCAGGAAAAGAATGTTGACAATAGCGAAAACGCGCAGCTTCAGGCTCAGACTAACGAAAATGCAGAATCAAAGGAAGATCAATCATCAGGCTCAGGCATTGGTGCTAGGATAGCTGGAGCAGCAGTCGGTGGAATACTCGGTGCTCGCTCTGGAGGCATTGTTGGTGCTGTAGCAGGCTCAGTTGCTGGCGCGATGATTGGTAAAGGTACTGCTGATACTGTTAACCGTGCTGTAGATAATTTAGGGGATGCAGCACACGCTGTAGCAGACGGTATTACACACACTGTAGAAGACCTAGGGACGGTAGTAAAGGAAACTGCTGAGGAAGTTAAACCATCTATCACAGCTACAGCAGAAGCAGTCAAGCAGACTGTTGAGGAAACCAAGCCTTCGATTAAAGGTATAGCCGAATCTGTCAATGAGACAGTTAAGGAAGCCAAGCCTTCTGTAGTAGATGCAGTCAAGAGTGCATCCGAGGAAGTCAAACCTACCATTAGAGAAGTAAAAGAGTCAGTCAAGCAGACAGTCGAAGGTGTCAAGCCTTCTGTACAAAGTGCAGCGGACTCTATTAAGAGTACGGCTGATGAAATTAAGCCTTCTGCCAAAGCTGTAGCTCAGGAAATTGAGGGGGCAACTAAGGATCTGAGATCGAGTGTAAAAGATACAGCGAAAGCAGTTGAGCCATCTATAAAAAGCGCAGCCGAATCGCTTAAGTCATCTGGTAAGAGTGCAGCCGAATCAATGAAATCATCTGCTCAAAGCGCCGCTGAATCCGCTAAAGGTGCAGCGCAGGATGTTAAGTCATCTGCCCAAAATGCAGCCGAATCTGCTAAAGGTGCAGCGCAGGATGTTAAGCAGGATGTTAAGTCATCTGCCCAAAATGCAACTCCATCTCATCAAGGTGCAGGGCATGATTTTAAATCATCTGCCCAAAATGCAGCCGAATCTGCTAAACCTCCAGTGCCTGATTTTAGGTCCTCTGCCCCAAATGCAACCCCATCTCCTCAAGGTGCAGCGCATGATTTAAAATCATCGGCCCAAAATGCAGCAGAATCTGCTAAACGTGCAGCGCACGATTTTAAGTCATCTGCCCAATATCTAGCCGAATCCGACGCAGAGGGAAATAAGGATAGCGATATTCACATCTCCGGCAATCCTGAACTCAAGGACAAAGTGGTCATTCATGACAAGAGAATCATTAAGGACTAGGTAAAGTAAGGACTTAACTCTAGCTTGTTAAAGCTAGGGCTAAGAGAGTTTAACAGAGAGTGGATCTGAGAAAAGAGTCCACTCTTTTCTGTGTATGAGAAATGCGATCGCCTACGGTTTAACAGAGAGTCTATTTATTGAGGAACTCTCCCCCTGAACAAGGAGAGATTTCGTTTCTAGACTACTGGCAGAAGTGGTTAAAACGGCTAAAGTTTTTTGTAGAAAAAGCTGCTTGATAAATCGAGAAATAGTTAGGGTCAAGCTGATGTGGCCAGTTCAACCCCTAACTATATTATTAATATCCAAATTGCAAAGTCACAGAAGCTTCTACCTGCTGTTCCCCCCCCACCACAGGCGTTGTAGCGTCAGCAGCAGCCATGCGAGCACCAGCCAATTGCCGGTACATAGGAGGCGGCGCGATCGCACCGTTGACTTGAATGCCCAGAATCTCTCCCCGCTTCAGGTTGAGGGCGCTCAAGACAGCATCCGCTTGGGCTTGAGCATCTTGAGTGGCTTTTTTGAGTGCTTGTTTTCGAGCAGATTCGATCGCACTTTCGGCGGCGGCAAAACTCACACCGTCGATGCGTGTGGCTCCGGCATTCACCGCATCGTCGAGCAAAGTGCCTGCAGATGCAGTATTAATCCGAAAACTGACGGTATTCGTCGCCGTATAGCCCGTCAAGCGTTGTTGGTTGTTGTCGAAGTTATAAATGGGATTGAGGGTGATGCCGGCAGTTTCGAGTTTTTCGACTTGGCGCGATCGCAGCAACTCTACCACAGCGGACGATCGTCTCGCCGCTTCCTGCTGCACCTCGGCCGCCGTTTTCCCCTGCACCTCAACCCCCAGCCGCACTTGCGTTTGGGTGGTAGGAATCGCTTCCACACCCCGCCCAGTAACAGTCAACGTTCTGATCCGCTGTTCTTGGGCCACCGCCGGATCTAATCTCACAAAACTAACGAGAGTTAAGGTTAAACATAACGCTGTTACCAGACTACGGAAATTAATGCGATCGCGACGTTGCAAATTTGAATTCATAAACTTGATTCTCCTCACATACAACAGATGCTATACTTTACCTTCCCACTGAAAGTGCTAAATATCCGGGTTGTTACATTTTTAGTAACTAAAAAAAGTATTAGTCCTTAGTCATTAGTCATTATATGCAATGGTTAAAACAAGCTGCCCGCCGACTCAAAAAAGAGACTTACGCGGTTTATTTAGCCAGTACAGACCAGAGAGTACCTTGGTACGCCAGAATTTTAGCAGGGCTTACGGTTGCCTATGCTTTTAGCCCGATCGACTTAATTCCTGACTTCATACCGATTCTCGGCTACTTGGACGATTTGATAATTGTACCCTTGGGAATTTGGCTGGTACTGAAGATGATTCCGCCACAGGTTTTAGCAGAGTGTCGGGAAAAAGCAGCCGCAGAAATAGAGCGAGGAAAACCGATAAATAGGGCTGCCGCTGCTGTGATTATTGCCATCTGGATTGGCTTGGGAATATTAGCAGCAATTTGGCTGACACGGATATTTAAAGGTTAAAAAAAATTACCTATCTATTTATAGTGTAGGGTGCGCGCCGAGAACCTTACCTTAAACAACTCGCGTGACCCAAAAATATTTAAAGTTTAAAAAATCACCGTTCTAGTTATAATATAGGGTGCGCTAGGCACACCTTACGTTAAAAAAACTCGCGGTATCGCATACCAAGTATTATTTACCCCTTAAAAAATTAAACTAACTTTCTAGCTATGACTCAAACCACTGATTTCCTCAGCCACCTCAACCCATCTCAGCGCCAAGCAGTCGCCCATTATAACGGGCCGCTGTTAGTAGTAGCGGGCGCTGGTTCCGGCAAAACCAGAGCTCTAACTTATCGAGTTGCTAACTTAGTTCGCACCCATAGAGTCGATCCTGAAAATATTCTGGCGGTGACATTTACAAATAAAGCCGCCAGGGAGATGAAAGAAAGAATTGAGAAATTGCTGGCAACTCAGCAAGCTGAAGCGGAATATGGCAAACCTTTGGTAGACTTAGCCCCGGATGTGCAGACGAAATTGCGATCGCAAATTTACCAAAGAATTACCAAACACATTTGGATGGGAACTTTTCACTCTTTGTGCGGCCGCATTCTCCGTTACGATATTGAAAAATACCAAGACGAAAAAGGCCGCCAGTGGAAGAAAAACTTTTCGATTTTTGATGAGTCAGATGCTCAAAGTCTCGTCAAACAAATCGTCACCAAAATCCTGAACCTCGACGACAAGAAATTTGACCCGCGAAAAGTCCGCTATGTCATCAGCAACGCTAAAAATAAAGGTTGGTCGCCTCAAGAATACCAAGCTGCAGAACCGGATTATCGAGGTCGTGTGATTGCCGATGTCTACAGTCGCTACCAAGATGCTTTAGCCGCCAACAATGCCCTAGATTTTGACGATTTAATCCTTGTTCCCGTTAAACTTTTGAGCCAAAATGAGCAAGTATTAAGTTACTGGCATAAAAAGTTTTGCCATATTTTAGTTGATGAATACCAAGATACCAACCGCACTCAATACGATTTGATTCGGATGTTAGTGACAAATAACGCCGACCCGAAAAGCTTCGAGAAATGGCAAAACCGCTCGATTTTTGTCGTGGGCGATGTCGATCAATCAATTTACAGCTTTCGGATGGCAGATTATACCATCTTGCTGGAATTTCAAGAGGATTTCGGAGATGGTTTATCTGACGAAAAAACTCGGACAATGGTAAAATTAGAGGAAAATTATCGATCGCGCGAAAACATCCTGCAAGTGGCGAACCACTTGATCGAACACAATACCGAACGGATCGAGAAAATTCTGCGCCCGACTCGCGAACCGGGAGCTCCGATTGTTGTCTGGCGCGCCGACAACGAATTAGATGAAGCGGAATTTGTAGCAGGTCAAATTCATTCTTTGAAGCGCCAAAACTCCGAATACGAAAACGGTAGTAACTTTGCGATTCTCTACCGCACAAACGCTCAATCTCGCTCCTTTGAAGAAGCATTAATGCGTTTAGACATTGCCTACAATATTGTCGGTGGCCTGAAGTTTTACGATCGCAAAGAAATCAAAGATATCTTAGCATACCTGCGGGCGCTTGCCAATCCCGACGATAGCGTGAGCCTCAAACGCATCATCAATACTCCCCGCCGTGGCATTGGTGATACCACATTTTCCAAAATCGAAGACGCTGCAACTCAATTGAGTATTCCGTTGTGGGAAATCCTCAGCGATGAATCTTCTGTCAATACTCTCGCAGGGCGATCGGCAAAAGCTATTATTAAGTTTGCGGCAATGATTGGTCGTTGGCAATCGCAAGTTGAAACCCTGCCGGCTTCGCAAATTGTCCAAGGAATTATCGAAGATTCAGGCTACATTGACGATTTGAAAAATCAAGGAACCGAGGAAGCCGAAAATCGGATAGAAAACGTCAGAGAATTGTACAATGCTGTCCTGCAATTTGAAGAACAAAACGAAGAACCAACGCTGACATCATTTTTAGCAAAAGCATCTTTAGCATCCGATTTAGATGACTTGCAGGAAGAAGATTCCCGCGTATCGCTAATGACGCTGCACTCCGCAAAAGGGTTAGAATTTCCCGTAGTATTTTTAGTCGGAATGGAACAAGGTTTATTTCCTAATTTTCGCAGTTTGGACGACCCGAAAGCGATCGAAGAAGAACGCCGTTTGTGCTACGTGGGCATCACTCGCGCCCAGGAATTGCTATTTCTCACCCACACTCGCGAACGCCGCCTCTGGGGAGGCTACCGGGAACACTGCACCCCTTCGCTATTCTTAGGGGAATTGCCGACACATTTGCTGGCTGGAAGTGCGAAGAAAACTAAGACAGCTAAAACGGCTGTTTCCAAGGGAAAAACTAATAATTCAGCAGCTAATTCTGGGAATTCTCAATCGGCAGAGTGGAAAACGGGCGATCGGGTTTTTCATCATGCTTTTGGAGTTGGAGAAATTACCCACGTTTTGGGAGAAGGCGATAAAACTAATCTGGCAATTAAGTTTTCGGGTTTGGGCCGAAAAATCATCGATCCGAGAACAGCTAAGTTGCAGCGAGTTTAATAAAGAAGTGTTGAAAACTCCCGATAGGAGTCGGCGGTTAAAACGGTTACTACACAACCTTGCGTCCGAACTTCAGGGGACACAAAAGAAATGATTCAAGACTCTCCCGCAGAGAATCGCCCCTCGATCGATCTTATCTCACATCTTGCACCATTTTCAAGAACAGGCAAGATGCCTGTTCCACAAGAAAATTCACTTTTTGTGGAACAGGCATCTTGCCTGTTCATAAAAGACTTATTAACAATAATGCAACATCGCAAGATGCCTGTTCCACAAGAAAATTCACTCTTTGTGGAACAGGCATCTTGCCTGTTCATAAAAGACTTATTAACAATGATGCCACATCTCATATCTTATTCGGCTACCTGAGATTCCACACGCCTGTATTTACCCGCCAAACGTTCTCGACGTTGGCGACGGTTGTCAGCTTCAAATATGGCAATCGCTTCATCTAACTTCAAATTGAAAGCGTCCAACTGTCGGCAGACTTCACGCATCTTTTCAACGTGTCGCTTTCTGGTTTCAGCGTCGGGGATTCTAGGTTGTTGATTCATCGTAAGTTCCAATCCATTTTGATTTCTTGAATGCTTGCTGCTGAGGCATCGACAATTGCCTCTCCGTCTTCTATCGTTCCATACAGAAAGTTTAACGTATCCGCAGTCGCAGCGGGTTGAGATTCTGCCACCTGCTGCAAAAGCCTGTACAAACGATTGTAAGAGGTTCTCAACCTTTCCTTAATATTATCCAGGGATTCTAGTTCGGGGAGTGTCGCTTCTGTCTCGCCAAACTGCTGCATGAATATATATTCTGTGGCGGTTGTTTCGTTGAGGATTTCCACTAGCCGCCGCTGCAATGTGAAAATTGTGTTCAGGATGTCATCAGGTAGCTTTGCCATTGTCCTTAATTTTTAGGAATAACAACTTAAAACAATATATCAGAATGTTTGCTTCCTCTCATTTTAGTTTTAATCGATAGCGATATCAGTCCAAATTTACCACCTTTAAATTTGCGTTCCCTGCTTCGCCAATAATGCACTTCCATAAGCAGCCGCAGTATGAATTGGCGTTACTACAGGCACTTTTAAATAACGCTTTCTAATCGCACTCCAAACCGCATTTTTTGCCCCGCCGCCAGCAGTATAAACCTTTGTTAAAGGAGTTGCACCCAATTCTTGCAATAATTGATATCCCCGCGCTTCAATCCGCGCTATGCTTTCTAGCAAACCGTGCAGAAATTCCACTGAATCAGTGGGACGCGGTTCGAGTCGGGGCGGCAAATTTGGGTCATTAATCGGAAAGCGATCGCCCTTTTTCAACAATGGGTAATAATCCAGCAAACTCTCTTGTTCTGGAGCAATTTGTGTGCTATAATTATCCAACTCAGCATCAGTAAAAAAGTGTCGCAGCACTGCACCTCCAGTATTAGAAGCACCTCCAACTAACCACAAATCGCCTGCCAGGGCGGGCACGGGGGCACCGCCCCTACAAAAGGGGGGGAAACGATGACTGTAAATCCCGTATCTAGAATCGTCTACGCGGGTATGACTTAACAGTTTGACTGCTAGTGTAGAACCGAGAGAAGTTACTGCTTCCCCTGGTAAATTAACACCGCTTGCTAAAAATGCGGCAATGCTATCGGTTGTACCAGCACAAATCATACAATCGCGGGGAAATCCGAAGCGATCGCCCACTTGAGATCTCACTTCCCCCACAGGCGTGCCCGGTGCGACAACTAGCGGCAATTCAGGAGTTCCAGCGCCCGCAATTCCCTGTGTCAGCCAATTCGGATAGCACAAAGTATCAACATCAAAACCGAGTTTTAAAGCATTGTGATAGTCGCTAATTCCTAATTTTCCGTGCAGCAGAAATGCCAGCCAGTCAGCTTGATGCAGGAAAACGGTAGGGGCGGTGCCCCCGTGCCCGCCCTCCTGCCACCACAGGAGTTTTGCCAGACTGGATGTAGCGCTCAATACTGTGTGGTTGGCAGGGGCGATCGCCCGCAGCCTTTCTGTCACTGCTGCACCGCGCGCATCATTGTATAAAATCGGCTCGCATACTGGTATACCGTCGGTATTGCACAGCATGACAGTGGAGGATGTGCCGTCAAGGGCGATCGCCCTTACCTGATTGCGGATTGTTGGGGGAATTTGCTCAATTACAGCCCACAGTGCATTTTCCCACACCGAGGGCAATTCAGGCTGTTGTTGCCCGTTGTTGGCAAAAGTATATTCTGTCTCGCAATGGATTGTACCCTGGGAGTCGATGACAGTCGATCGCGCGCCCGTGGTGCCGAAATCTATTCCCAAATAAAGATTCATGTGTTACTCCCGCGAATTTTCCTATATCTCAGAAACCGGGTTTTTTTACGAAAATCTTTCGTTGTCACCCACAGATCCCACAGATTAGGTAAAAAACCCGGTTTCTTTGGCATTAGTGCGTAAGTTCATGGCTTAAGCATGGGGGCTAGAAACCCGGTTTCTACGAGTTTTGCGTTGAGTGACGAGAAATATAGAAAGAAACCGGGTTTCTGAGATTATCGTGCTTCGACATATTCACAAAGCGTAGTTGGTTCGGGAATCGGTAAACCTTCTTCTCGCAATCCTTCTAAGTGAAATTCTATCGCTTCTTTAATTTGCTGCTGTACTTCTGCAAGGGTTGCGCCTGTGGCTGCACATCCGGGTAAATCGGGTGCGTAAGCTGAATAGTTATTCGGTGTTTTTTCAATGACAATCGCATAACGCATTAGTTGAGATCCTCATCTTGATGATTTGTTTCGACTTCGTTAGGTTCTTGTTGCTCTTTGACTTCTCTCAAGAGAGCTTGTTTGAGAATATTATTGAATGTACCCGGAGCCAAATCCTCAGAGAGTTTACCGGGAACTGTAACTAAACCGGATTTGGTAGGATGTTTGTACTGGCGGTGACTCCCTCGTGTTCTAGCGAGATACCAACCGTCTGCCTCTAGTTGTTTAATGATATCCCTGACTTTTGTTGGCATTTATTATTTACGTAAGTAGCAGGTATTGAAATGACAAAAAGCCGATAACTTCGTAAAAAAAGGTTCGAGAAAAAAGACTTGACAAGGGGCTGAAATCGTTAGAGATTACAGCTTACAGTTCTCGATGCGAGAGAAAAAAACCAAACCCCACCAACCCCACCAACTCACAAAACCAAACTCAACCCGCACGCAACAACGAACCCACGGGAGGTGGCCTGATGGTGCTTGCAAATTAAAGGTTAGGTCATCGTAGTTCAACCAACTTTTTCGGCTGTTTCGCCAACCTACGCGATCGCCTAGTTTCTTTTCAGTCTCCCAATCCACTTTCCCACCAACTGACAGCCAAATTTCTTTCTGGACGCTAAAGCCAAAGCGACCCTGACTATATTTTACCCACAACTGGTCAATCGTGCGTAAATCATCGCAAGGAAACTTCTCAATGTCGTTGTTACTTAACCAACCTTCCTTCTCCCGTCTAGCAGCTTTCAGCATTACCTTTATTGTTTCCTGATCCGCCTCTTTCCATTTCCCCGCCGCCAATAAATCCCGCAGACGAGTATAGTCAACACCCTGCGCTGATTTAAGCGAGTCTGGTGGCGGTGGAGGTGTTTGAGCTGATAATTGAGGCGATCGAGTACCAATATCCTGCAAAACTTCAGTAGCAGATTGATAACGTTTTTTAATAGCAGGTTGTATCATTTTATCTAAAATCTGACCCAGTTCCGAACTGACAGATGTTTTTAAGTGTTCTCGCCACACCCACTCAAACTCGCTATCATCGAATAAATCAATCGGCTCAACCTCAGTTAACAGACACAGACAAGTGACACCCAGACTATAAATATCACTAGCATGAATCGGTTTACCGTTGGCTTGTTCTGGTGCCGTATATCCAGCCGTCCCGATCCTCGTTCCCGTTACCGCTAGAGCCGTTTGTGTCGCATATTTCGCGGCTCCAAAGTCAACTAAAACCAGTTGCCCATCTTGCCTAAGAATAATATTGTCTGGCTTGATATCCCGGTGAATGACTTGGCGGGAGTGAATGAACTCGAATACTGGCAATAAATTATTAAGCAAGTCGCGAATCTGGGTTTCGCTAAAATATCCCTTAGATTCTAGTGTTTGGGCTAAATTTTCACCGTCGATGAATTCTTGGACTAAATACTGCCGTCCATCTTGACTAAAATATGCTAATAAGTCGGGAATTTGAGAATGTTTACCCAACTGTTCTAGGCGTACTGCTTCAAGCTCAAATAACTCAGCAGCTTTCTGGATACTAGAAGTGCCTTGAAGTTGGGGGTAAAATTGTTTAATAACGCAGGGAGGTTTTGATGGTTTATACTCGTCAATAGCTAGAAAAGTGCGCCCAAATCCCCCTTGTCCAATAATTTTTTTGGCTCCGTAGCGATCGCCCAATAGCAGTTTATTCCCACATTTTTGACAGAATTTTGTATAGCCAGACGGATTTTGGAATAGGCAATCAGGGTTGAGACACTGGCTCATAAAATATGCTTAGAGATTAGAGATTAAAGCTCTCGATGCGATGCCAGCGGATATGGTATTAAACGTGAAACAGCAGAGCCGGGTAAGGACATCGCATTGCCTTTCATCGTGTCAACTTAAGTCTGAAACCTTTGTATCTCTCGCTTTTATCCGAGGCCAGATCCCCCTAAATCCCCCTTAAAAAGGGGAGTAGGGGTTGACTTTGATCGGACTCTTGTCCCCCCCTTCTTAAGGGGGGCTAGGGGGGATCTGGCCTCGATGATAAACAGCAGTCTATGACTACGTTTGACCTTAAGTTGAGACTAATAGGCACTGCCTAAGTCCCCACTCAAAACTCGTTAAACTTTTGTCCCGCACTCAGGACAAAACTTATTGCTCGAAACATTCTTCGCGCCGCAACTCGGACAATAAACCAACTCCGCAGATTGCAACTTGCTACGTTCGGGCAAACCAACCATTTGAGCGTTGCTCTTACCTGGAACTACCATCGGATAGCAGTTTTCGTCCCTCGTCACCTTGACGTTCATCAGCACCGGGCCCTCGTGAGCGAGCATTTGACCGATCGCATCTTTGAGTTCCTCCGGCTGCGAAACCAGCATCCCCTTCACGCCATAAGCTTCAGCCAGCATCACAAAATCCGGCATCCCCACAGTCATATTCGACGACGAATAACGCTCCCCATAGAACGCCTGCTGCCACTGCCGCACCATGCCTTGCCAGCCGTTATTTACAATCACAATCTTGACATTAATGCCGTATTGTGCTAATGTTCCCAATTCTTGAATATTCATTTGCACGCTAGCATCGCCAGCAATACAAATCACTTGCTCATTGGGTAGCGCCATTTTCGCGCCCATCGCCGCCGGCACCCCGAAACCCATCGTGCCCAAACCAGCGCTCGAAATCCAGCGACGCGGCCCGTTGTTCAAGAATTGAGCCGACCACATTTGATGTTGACCGACATCTGTTGTGTAGTAAGCATCCGGCGCTTGAGTAGCCAACTCCGAAATCACCTCTTGCGGAGACAAAATGTCTGGGTAATGAGGCACCACTAACGGATAGTCCTGTTTCCACTGATCGATCCTGTGCAGCCATTCCCCAGTCTGTCCGGTTTTCCCCGAAACTCCAGTTTCCCGACAGCGACGCAGCAAATCGAGCAAAACTTGGCGGACATCTCCGACAATCGGCACGTCAGGGCCGCGATTTTTGCCTACTTCCGCCGGGTCGATATCGATGTGAATCACCTTCGCGCGCGCTGCAAACTCGTCTAGTTTTCCCGTCACCCGATCGTCAAACCGAGCCCCTACAGCAATCAGCAAATCGCACTCGGTAACGGCAAAATTAGCGTAAGCAGTGCCGTGCATCCCCAGCATTTTCACCGACAAAGGATGGTGTTCGTCAAAGGCACCTTTGCCCATCAGCGTTGTCGTCACCGGCAATTGGAAAAGTTCGGCCAGTTCCTTAATTTCCTCGTGGGCCCCCGCTGCGATCGCCCCGCCGCCCACATAAAGCAAAGGACGCTTTGCTTCCTGCAGCAAATAGATTGCTTGATTAATTTGCCGAGGATTTCCCTTCACCGTGGGCCGGTAGCCAGGAATTCTCACCGAGCCGGGTTCCACGGGCAGATAGTCAAATTCTTCTAAGCCCACATCCTTGGGCACATCAACCAAGACTGGCCCCGGCCGCCCTGTACTGGCGATGTGGAAAGCTTCTGCCACAATTCGCGCCATATCTCTCGGGTCGCGTACTACATAGGAATGCTTGACAATTGGCAGGGTAATCCCGTAAATATCTGTTTCCTGAAACGCATCAGTGCCGATCGCCGCACGGGGCACCTGACCAGTAATAATTACCATGGGGATCGAATCCATGTGGGCCGTCGCAATCCCCGTCACTAAATTAGTTGCGCCCGGGCCCGAAGTAGCAAAACAAACCCCAACTTTGCCCGTAGCGCGGGCGTATCCGTCAGCCGCGTGAGCAGCGCCTTGTTCGTGGCGCACCAGAATATGTTTGATAGCGCCAGTTTCTTCAGCGCGGTAGAGTTCGTCGTAAAGCGGCAGAATTGCGCCGCCGGGATAACCAAAAATATGCTTGACACCGTGGCGGATCAAGCTGTCAATCAGAGCAAATCCACCAGTTGCACGCCTGATTGTCACTTTAGTTTTTAGTTGCACAGTATTTCCTTCCTTAAACTAATTATGTTTTTTAATGAAAGCTTTTATAGCTTGTAAAACTATAGTCATCTATTACATGACGTGGGAGGCATGAAGTCCCTCCCCTTTCGCTTTTACTTTGAGCGGATTAACCCGCCTCGGCTGAACTACGCAGCTCCCTATCCCATCGCTAAACGCATTTGGGATTGCTTTTCTCAAAATACTATTATAAGACCCGTTAGCATCGGCATTAATCATCTGGCTATATGATACTACCATTGTCTATTGATGTTTACAATCTTAATGATGTTTTATAATACTATAGCGGTTCTCAAGCGTGGTGAGGTATGCCCTATGCCCTATGCCCTATGCCCTATGCCCTATGCCCATGAGTACCTCATATGAGAGATCGAAAGGCTATACTTTAATCTCAATAGTCAAACTCTGAAAATTTGACTGCTGATATTTTACAAAAAGTTTGGCGATCGGGCGGTGTCCGATCGCGAAATTGTGGAACAGCAGAGGCTCAAAAGAAACAGAGGAAATCGCGGTTTCTATGCCGGTTTACCGTGATATGACGCTTGTATAGCATTCTTGATTCGGCATTCGACAAGAAAAACTAATCGTTTGAGCAATTAAGAACGTCCTAATCATCAGGGCGGTTGCTATGTTATGGATCGATCGCGAAAACCAAGCCCTCTTGCTTCTTCCTTCTTGGCAAAGTTCAGAGAACATCCTGCAAGACTTTGCGAGTATGTTTCCAAGCTGCCATGCCCATCACCGAGACCAAAAAGCCCAAACCCAGCAACACGATCCGCAAGCCCAAGTCATCGTCGCCGACGGCATTACTGACAGCATCCGTTAGCGGGCCAGTCAGTGCTAAAGGCAGGCTCAGAGCAATATTAATCGCATTGTTTTCAAATCCAAAGACTTTACCCCGCATAGATTCTGGAGTTTTTTCTTGAATCAGAGCCTGCATCGGGCCGTTAATTAAGGAAGCACCAAAACCGAACAGAGCGCTCAATCCGAATCCCACCCAAAGGTGTCTGGCAAAGGCAAACATTGCTAATACAAAACCCATCATCAAGAAACCGATTAAAGGCAGAGGTTTGTGGTGCATTCGATGACCCCAGTGTCCCAAAAAGGCTGCGCCGAAGACCATTCCAATTCCCGCAGCAGCGAGCAAAAAGCCAAATTGAGTTTCTTTGAGACCTATTTTGCCTGAAAGCGCGATCGCCAGCACCTGAAGCGCCGCAAACACGGAATACAAAATGGTCAACTGCACCATCGCGTTGCTGACAAGGTGATTGTGTTTCACATACCGCAAACCTTCCTTGAGGTCTTGCCAAGGATGGACGTTTTTGCCACTGCTGCCGACATGACCTTCTTTGATCTGCATGGCATAGATCAAACCTGCTGATATCAGGTACAACCCGCCCAGCAAAAACTCTTGAGAAGCTGAGCCGAAGCTGTGTTTGACCCAACTAAACAGCGGTTCGCCGATCGTCATCCCAATAATGATCCCGCCCATTGTGGACGAGGCGAACAGAGCATTTGCTGACATCAGTCCCTCTCGCCCCACGGCCAGGGGGACGGCGGCCGCTTCTGCAGGAGCAAAAAATTGCGTTACGGTAGAGATTAAAAACGTCATCGTCAACAAAACCACAAAAGCTTTGGGCAAAAACGGCAAAGCTACAATCAACCCGGCTCGAATCACGTTGCAGGCGACCAGCATTTGCTTTTTGGAAAAGCGGTCTACCACGATACCGGCTACGGAACCAAAGACGATCGCTGGCACGGTGTAGGCGATCATCACCGCTGACAGCATAGAATTTTCCGAATGTTGCCAAGAAACCGGCCAGGGTCGGTAGTCGCCGGTTTTCAGCAGAATAATCAGCAATACGTAAAAGATTTTATCCGCCACTTGGGCCAATAACTGGCCCGTCCACAAGGCGAGGAAGGGGCGATTTCTCAGTAGGGCATCAAGCCCGCTGCGGTCAGGGGGAGGGCTGGCTGGGTGCATAAGAATAGTTTAACTGACCGCCTCTGGCAATTATAGTTTTCAGCAATATGTGCAAATCTGACATAGCAAAGCGGAAACTCGGAAAACTCCTGTCTCCTGGGTTCTTTTTCTGTTTTAGCAGATCCGTGGCGGAGGGCTTGGGTCTTTTTCACTCTACCGCGATCTATCGGAGCGGAGAGCCCGCGCCTCGGGCCAATGGGAGAATATTGTTAAAGATTGGCGTGCCTCTCATCGCGAGTACAAAATAAGGTAGTATATTTTACAAAATACTTAATACTAGCAGTGATATTAAAAGATGTCACGCGATTTAAGTAATATAACGAAGGTACTAACTGTTAGGAGTGAAAAACTTGAAAAAGGTTGAAGCTATTATTCGCCCCTTTAAACTAGACGAAGTGAAAATCGCACTCGTCAATGCTGGTATTGTGGGGATGACTGTTTCTGAAGTTAGAGGTTTTGGCCGTCAGAAGGGCATGACAGAACGCTATCGCGGTTCTGAGTACACCGTTGAGTTCTTGCAAAAGCTCAAGGTCGAGATTGTTGTGGAAAACGATCAGGTTGACATGGTGGTTGATAAAATTATCGCGGCTTCCCGCACGGGCGAGATTGGCGACGGCAAGATTTTCATCTCTCCTGTAGAACAAATTATTCGGATTCGGACTGGGGAAAAGAACTTGGAGGCAATCTAAGATACTGGGGGCATTGGGCATTGGGCATTGGTATTTGGTAACTGGTCTTTGCCCAGGAAAAACCTATTTCCTGTTTAGTTCTGATACCTAAGTCTCAATATCCAATGCCACAGTGACCGACTGTTTTGGCTTTTTTACTCATTAGGGGTTGACAAGGTTCGCCATTTGTGGTATTAGAGCGTGGAAGGCTCGGCCGCGGTGAGAGTGCGATCGCTTGATATCCGGTGTCATTTCGGCAAAAGTCTGTTGCTGTGTGGGTACGTAGAAAATGGGGTCATATCCGAAACCTCCCGTACCGCGAGGAGTGTGCAGGATTTCGCCCCGACAAATTCCTTCTACTTGCAAGGCAATTGTACCGTCGGGACGAGCGATCGCGATCGCGCAAACAAATTGTGCTTCCCGGTTTTGTTCGCTTCCCATTTCTTTGAGAAGTCGAGATATCCTGTCAGCATCGGTTTTCCCGTAGCGCGCGGAGTAAATCCCAGGTTGGCCGTTGAGTGCATCTACCATTAAACCAGAATCATCGGCGATCGACCATTTGCCCGTTGCTTTTGCGACTTCAGACGCCTTCAAGCAAGCATTAGCAATAAAAGTTTCGCCTGTTTCCTCGATGTCCAACTCTTCCGGTTTGAGCTCCAATTTCCATCCCAAATCCTGAAGATAAACTTGCATTTCCTTGAGTTTACCCGGATTGCCCGTAGCGACAACTAGCAATTTGCGATCGGTCATTATTTCTATTAAAACTTACGGCTCTATATTAACAAAAGATTGGAAAAATGGTTGCAACAAAATTCCCAAAATCTTATCAACATCTTGAATATAGTATTCAATCGGATCGATATAAACAGTAGTTTCCTCCAAAATCAAGAATTTCCAGTTAGTTCCCGTCGTCACCGCGCCGTAAATGCGATCGACCTCACTATCTTGGTTTTGATTGAAACATTGGGCCGCTACCATTGCCGCTACGCATTGACCCAAACCCCCAATGATATCTTCCTTTTTTGCCTCAAAAATTGTTATAACCGGAGCACTGATAAACAATTGTTCTGAAGAACCGCTAATAATATAATCGCAAAATCCTTGCAAGCCTCTTTCTGGATCGACAGTAAAATCCTTACCGGAAAAAAGAGAAACTCGTTTGTTTAACAATCGCCTAACTTCGGCTAAAATCGGGGCAATCAAAAATTCCGATCGAGCTTTTTGTGTGGAAATAAAAGTTGCTAGCGGTACATAATCAATCAGGATTGTTGTTAAAATTTCTGATGGTGAAACTGGTTTTGTGTCGGCAAATAAATTGCGAGTTTCATCTAAGGTTAATCCAAAATCTTTTTTGACTCTCGCCAGACTGAAATCGCTGTAAGCCATTTGCTTTTATCCTAAAATTTATCTGATATAGCAATCCTAAATCAGTTTCAATAACTGGTTAACTGGTTCCCAAGCTCTGCCTGGGAACCGATGTCCAGAGGCTCTGCCTCGGCGGAGACTATGGAGGCAGAGCCTCCGGATATGCGTTACCAGGCAGAGCCTGGTAACGAGTATAATCATTTAGGATTGCTATATAGCAATAGTATTTCATTGGTGAGTAAGATTTTTTTTACCGCAGAGGGCGCAGAGGACGCAGAGAAAGAGAGATTTGATATCGAGTCATCTGCGTTCATCTGCGTTGATCTGCGGTGGAAAAGTCCGATTAATTATGCGCCCAATTTTTCGCCCAGTTTAAGTTTTGCATGACTTCTTTCAATGTCGCTGCTTCTGAATACAGCCGCAACACTGGTTCGGTTCCGCTAAACCGAATTAACAGCCAACTTCCGTCTGCTAAACGAAATTTATATCCGTCCACTTTGTTGCAATCTACAACTGCTTTGCCGGCGATTTCTGTTAAGGGTTGATTTTGCAGCAGGGACAGCAAACGCGACCTTTCTTCCATGTTTGCTAGGTGCAAGTCTATTCTGTCATACGCTGAAGTAAAGCTTGTTTCTTGTTGCAGTCGGCTGTAAATTTCGCTTAAGTCTTCCCCGGATTTGACCACGGCTTCTAATAAGTACAGCGCTGACAGCAAAGCATCTCGTTCGGGTATGTGTGTACCGTAGCCAATTCCTCCTGATTCTTCGCCTCCGACTAAGACTTGGGTGGTTAACATTCGATCGGCTATATACTTGTAACCGATCGGCGTTTCAAATAATGGCAAGTCGTACAGCTTGGCAATTTTGGGAATTATGTCTGAACCGCTGACTGTTTTAATGACTTCCCCGGTCAACCCGCGCCGTTTTGCTAAATGTTCGATTAAGATGGGAACTAAGATTTGTGAACTGAGAAAGTTGCCGCTAGAGTCAACGGCTGCAATTCGATCGCTATCTCCGTCAAATACAAATCCGATGGACAAACCAGAACTTTTTCGCTGGTGAGTACGCATCACCCGAAATAACTGCGACAGGTAGCGCGGCAAAGGTTCGGGTGCACCGCCGCCAAACAGCGGATCTCGATCGCTGTTGACTTCGTGCACTGTTTCTTCTAAAATTTGAGCTAATCCTCCGGCGGCGGCACCGTGCATTACATCTACAAATACTGTAATTTTGCCGCTGGCGATCGCTTCTTTAATCGCCTCAATATCTACCATTTCCCGCAAGGTTTTGCAGTAAGCCGGCCAAGGATTGAAATTCTCTAATTTGCCGGGAGTTGCTGAAATTGCCGCCGGATTTTCGAGTTTTGCTTCTATCTGTTGAGTAACTTCGGGCGAAACTGAACCGCCAAATCCGCCCTTGACTTTTAACCCTAAATATGCACCGGGATTGTGGCTGGCTGTCAGGACGATCGCACCCAAAGCATTTAATTGTTTGGCAGCTAAACTGAAAGCTGGAGTGGGGGCGTAGGATTCGCTCAGCAGCACGTCAAATCCTGCGTTTTGGACGGCAACAGCCGCTGTGAAGGCAAATTCTTCAGCCAGAAATCGGCGGTCGTAACCGACAATTACGGTACCGCTGCTGCCATCGCTGCTGCCGGTTTGTGCGAGAACTTGTGCCGCTAAGGGAGCGACTAACGCTACGCGATCGAATGTAAAATCGTCAGCAATGATGCCGCGCCAGCCATCTGTACCGAATTTGATAGGATTCATTTAGTCACAAGTCATGAGTCACCCGTCTATTTTATGGGTTTATCAGTCGATCGTCATCCGATTTTAGATTTTAGATTTTAGATTGAAGAATTGCGACTGCGGATGAATCTGGGGGCTAGTGACCAAATTGCTCGATCGCTAGCCACCAGGAAAAAAGTGATTGGCTAATGACTAATGACTAATGACTAATGACTAATAACTAATGACTAAAAGAATGCCGGTTGGTGGCGGATCAAATTCAGGAATTCTTCGCGAGTTTTCTGTTCCTCTTGAAACACGCCCAACATGGCACTTGTAACCGTCCAAGCACCAGGTTTTTGCACACCCCGCATCGTCATGCACATATGGCTGGCTTCCATTACTACAGCTACTCCCTGCGGTTCCAATATTGTCTGAACTGCTTCAGCAATCTGGCGTGTCAAACGTTCTTGCACCTGCAATCGGCGGCTGTACATTTCAGCAATTCGGGCTAATTTACTCAATCCCACTACTTTTTGGTTGGGAATGTAAGCGACATGAACTCTACCCATAAACGGCAGCATATGGTGTTCGCACATACTGAATACGCTGATGTCTCGTACCAGTACCATTTCGTTGTGGCCTTCGTCAAAGATAGCGCCGTTGAGGAGTTCTTCTAGGGATTGACTGTAACCGCTGGTGAGAAACCGCATTGCTTCTGCTACCCGTTTTGGGGTTTTGAGCAATCCTTCCCGTTCAGGATCTTCTCCTACTCCCAGCAGCATTGTGCGAACGGCCTCCATCATTTCTTCCATGCCTACTTCTGATGGTTTGGGCACGCTGGATTCTTGACCGTGGGAGGAATTGCGATCGGGTCGAGTTGGGATGCGCGGGGTGTTGTTGTCTGCGGTTTGTAACAGTTTCATGCTGTCAGTCGAGAGAGAGTTCGACCCATTGGAATCGGCGGAAGATGCAATTGTCATAACAAGTTGGTGTGAGGGTGAATCGATTTTCGATTTTCGATTTTAGATTTTCGATTGGGGGATATATAGCCTTTCTCAAAAATGTGAGGTACGAATTTTGACCTGGAAAGCTTGACATTACAGGGTTTCTGTATACCTCATTTATCTGAGAACCGCTATAGCTAGAGATTCAAAGATTGTTGAATTCGAGAAAAATCCAGCAGTCTAAAATCTCAAGTTCACAAAACTCCTGCGTTGGACATGAGCGTGATTTCTTCAATTACTGCACTCGCTGGTAACTGAACTGCGTGCAGAATTGATTGGGCGACGATTTCTGGGGTTAACATGGCGCTGCGATCGAAGTCGGCGTCCACGGTGTCTGTGTCCCACAGGGGAGTGTTGACAGAACCGGGACAGATTGCTGTTACGCGAATTCCGTGAGCCCGTTCTTCGGCGGCTAAGGTTTTAGACAAAGCCATGAGACCAAATTTGCTAACGCAGTAGGCTCCCCAGTTGGGGAAGGCTTGGGTGCCGGCGATCGAGGAAACGTTGATGATGATTCCCGATCGGCGATCGCGCATGGAGGGCAAAACTCCTAAAATGCACTGCCAAACGCTAGTCAGATTGAGGTCTAGAACGCTCTGCCAGTCGGCTAGGGACGTTTCCGTCAAGGAGCCGGTGTAGCCCATGCCAGCGCTGTTTACCAGGATATCTACGGAACCCAATTGAGCTGCGATCGCGCTGATGCTGCTTTGCACTTGCTCAATTTTTGCCAAGTCTAAGGGATAAGCTTCTGCTTTCACTCCGACTTCTCGGGCTGCTGCGGCAACGGCTTCTAAGTTTTCCGACTCTCGGCTAACTAAGGCCAGATTTATGCCTTCGGCGGCGAACGCTAGAGCCGTCGCTTTGCCAATACCGCTGCTGGCTCCGGTAATCAGAGCCTGCTTTGTTGTTGGATGGTTCATTCAGTGTCCTAATACTTTCGCTCGGCAACTCCCTACAGCGTTGCAGCCTTCATCGGCAAATTAGACAACTGTCTGCTGCGGGTGATCACAGTTAATTATGAGATAAACATTAAGAACTGTTAAGCCGTGTCACCTGAGAAATTATAACACTGCTGACAGATCCGCAGAATAATGAGCTGTGAGTTATGAGTTTAAAGTTAAGAATTTTTAACTCATAACTGATAACTCTGAATCGATCGGCTCAAGCCGCAATTTCAGTGAATACACCGATGTGGCGAAATTTTTGATACCGGAGTTCGCGTCGCTGCTGACCCGTAAGCTGGGTTAGTTCTGCTAAGTTTTCTAACAAAGCTTGTTTGAGTATGGACGCAGCTTTGAGGGGATTCGAGTGAGCGCCGCCGATCGGCTCTGGTACTATTTGATCGAGAATGCCGAGGTTTTTCAAATCCCAGGAAGTGATTTTGAGAGCTTCTGCGGCCAAGTTAGCTTTACCGGAGTCTTTCCAGAGAATCGCCGCGCAAGCTTCGGGGGTGGCGACGGTGTAGACGGAATGTTCTAACATTAACAGCCGCTCGCCGACGCCGATACCCAATGCGCCGCCGGATCCGCCTTCGCCGATGACGGTGCAAATAATGGGAACGTCGAGGCGAAACATCTCGCGGAGGTTACAGGCGATCGCCTCTCCCTGTCCAAGCTGTTCTGCTTCTAAGCCCGCCCAAGCCCCCGGAGTGTCGATAAACGTGAAAATTGGCATTCCGAAGCGATCGGCGTGTTCCATCAACCGCAGGGCTTTGCGATAGCCACCGGGAGCCGCCATGCCGAAGTTGCGGGCGATATTGTCTTTAGTGTCGCGCCCTTTTTGATGGCCGATGATGACTGTGGGACGCCCGTCTATGCGGGCAATTCCGCCGACGAGGGCCGGGTCGTCTCCGCCGCGCCGATCGCCGTGAAGCTCGATCCACTCGTCGCTAATTGCCTGAATGTAATCGAGGGTGCTGGGGCGGCGCGGGTGACGGGCCAGTTGCAGCCGCTGCATGGGGGACAAGCTGCTGAAAATTTCTTGTCGCAGTTGGGCGGAACGCGCTTCGAGTTTGCGAATTTCGTCGGTGACATCGACGCTGTTTTCGGCGGCGAGTTCGCGAATCTGGTGAATTCGGGTTTCGAGTTCGGCCAGGGGCTTTTCAAAATCTAAGAGTAAGGGTTTACGGTCTGGGTTTGGCACGCTGATAATTTCTATAAGGTTTTGTCAGGTTTTGTCAGGTTTTGTCGATCGACTATTTCCAGATCCTACCCTGTCAGGGGATGCTGAAAAAGAGAGGAAATTTGGAAGTTTTGAATTTTAAATTTTGTATGAGATCAAATTTGGTCACATCATCATTATTATCATATAGCGCGAGCCGGAAGCTAGCGCTGCACTCCGAAAAATATTATTCCGATGCCAAAGAAAAAGTCAACTATTAAATTTTCAAATTTAACAGTTGACTTTTAACATCAAACTGACATTAATAAAGGTCTGAAACCGTGCTTGACAGAAATATGACCGATTTGCTCCATCTTTTCCACAGTAATTTGATTCCGTCCCCAAGAAAAATTGGTATACATTTTTTCAAATTCCAGTAGCATTGATTCAGCAAAACAGGCAAACAACTGTCGGCCCGGCACATCCATATTGACAATCTTCATGATTTTCCACTCAATATCGAGGGAATGCTCCACAATGCCGCCATTGAGTACGTAAATTCCGGGATGCTGAACCTGAGTTGCCAAATTTTTCGGATAGCCACCGTCAATCAATAAACATGGTTGCTTCAATGTCTTAGGGTCAATTTCTACTCCCTTGGGCATACTGGCTACCCAGACTACAATATCCGCTTGGGGCAGGGCTTCTTCCAAGTCCATAATTTTCCCTCGACCCAATTCTGATTGCAAATCTTGCAATCGTTCTTTGTCGCGGGCGATGAGCAACAATTCTGCTACATTTGTTTTAACATTGAGCCAGCGACACACAGCACTGCCAATATCGCCAGTAGCACCACAAACCGCTACCGTGGCTTTTGAAAGTTCAATCCCCAATTTAGGGGCTGCTTCTTCTACTTGGCGGCAGAGGATGTAAGCTGTGTGAGTGTTACCAGTGGTGAAGCGTTCAAACTCCAACTTGAGATTGCGAATTTGCTTAATTTGCTGCAAGTTGAAAGTCTCAAAAATGATCGAAGAAAAGCCGCCCAAAGCAGTGATGTTAATCCCGTTTTTTTGAGCGTGTGCCATCGCATTAAGGATTTTGCGAGTAGCTGCTTTAATCCGGCGAGTTGCTAGCATTTCTGGCAAAAAACAGGACTCGACATAGCGACCTTCTATTTTTTGTCCAGTGATGCTTGTTACCGTGATCTGATCAACTATTTGGGGCGGTGCGCTGCACCAAAAATCGAGACCTTGATCGGCATATTCTGGATAGCCCAGCTCGTTAGCTACTGATTGGGCGTGTTCTAAGCTGGTTAAGTGACCGATTAGACCAAACATTAAGTTGTCAAATGAAGGAAGATGGAAGGTGGAAGATGGAAGATGGAAGATGGAAGATGGGAAGATTAAAAATTTATATTTTAAAATGAGTTATCCCATTTTTAATTTTTAATTTTTAATTTTTTTCCCATTCCTTATTTCCAAGTTAACTAGGCTGCGAGGCCTTGTGCTGACATCCGCATGATATCGCGGTTGTTAAAGCCTATGTTGCCTAGGGCTTCGCCGTAGGCAATCATAAAGTCTTCGATTAAAGCGTCTTTTTCCATTCCCAAGACGCGGGCATCGTCTGCGACAGAGTTTAGCAGTCTCCAGATGATGGGCAGGTTTTGGCGGTTGGCAGCTTCGAGTTCGGCTTTGGATTCCTCAAAGTGAGCTTGCAGCCAGACTTCCCCAAAGTTGAGGTGGCTGTATTCTTCTTTGACGACGCCTTCGGTGATTTTGCGAGCAAAGTCATCGGCGACGGGGATGTAGATGTTGTAAGCTGCGATCGCAAAACACTCGATAATTAGCGATTGAATCAACAAGCAAGTTACAATCTGACCTTCGGCCGCTGCCGTTTGGAAGTTTCTGTGCAATTCCGAAAAGAACTGCTTGGCAAATGCCATGTCGGGCGTGACTTTAAGATTCCGGCCACAAGCTTGGAAGCCTTTCATGTGGCGGTTCTCCATCTTGGACAAGCCAACTAACTCTGCTTTTTTGTCCGCCAACAGTTCGGCCAGTGTCAGGTAATTATCGTGAGCTTCTTGTTCGCCTTCAATCACAATGGCGTTGATGCGGCTGTAAGCATCTTTGTAAGTTTCGGTTTGAAAGTCAATTGTTGGGCTGGCCTCAAGCTGGGGCATAGATATGTAGTCTCCTTATATAAGCTTGCGGGATGTTGGGAAACCCCTTTAAAATGGGGGGTCAGTGACAGTACACTTTACCTATTTTGAAAGCACCCCATCTAAATCACAGATTATAGCTGAGGATGCTTTCGACAAAGAACTTTTCTTTGACGTTCCGGGAAAAACTGGCGTCAAGCGTGCGTGTTTGCCGGACTTTTGCCGTCGAACACTCCAGAAAGACTATCGCTAGAATGCTATCTATTTACTAATTACTTGAATTAGTCGTTAGTCGATCTTTTGCCCGGAAATAGATGATAGAAATACGGTCTATGTCTCCACCTTTCAGGGTTTTACAGTACCAACTCTATCTATAACATTATATCCTAATCACAACTTCCTCCCTAGGTACTCCTTCTTTCCCTCTACTACTATTATGTTCTTGTATGGGAATCTGGGATGCGATCGGGTTGGAGAACGTCACAGGCTTATTATTTTAGGTTAATTCACAAATTTATGGGTAAATCCTTTGACAGGTCTCATGCGCTGGAACTGCTGAGTTTTATTTTGTTGCTGGCGGGTGCTGCGCTGGTGCTGCTGCCACTGGCTGCTGTATTCTTGGTTTCAATATCACCATCGGGTGTCGGTGTCAAGGCCACAGGCCTGACTTTTGCGAACTATCAGGAGGCTTGGCGACGGGGCAATTTTTTATTGGCATTCTTTAATTCTACTCTAGTGGCGATCGCAGTGACGGGTTTTCAGGTTGTAACTTCTGCTTTGGCCGGTTACGCCTTGGCCAGGCTGAAGTTTCGGGGACGACAGGCCATAGTTTTGGGGGTTTTGGCGACGCTGGTAATTCCGTTTCAGCTTTTGGTGATTCCGATTTTCTTGGTTTTGAAGTGGGGCCATCTGCTGAATACTTACGGGGCGCTGATTTTGCCGACGGCGGCTAACGGTTTTGGGATTTTTCTGCTGCGCCAGTATTTTATGACAATTCCCGCGGAGTTAGAGGAGGCGGCAATGCTGGATGGGGCTAACCGCTGGCAGGTTTTGTGGCAGGTGATGTTACCTTTGGCCCGCCCTGCTTTGGTGACGCTGTTTTTGTTTACGTTTATCGGGGAGTGGAATGATTTGTTTAAGCCGCTGGTGTTTACGACGCGGCCCCAGTTGCGGACTGTGCAGTTGGTTTTGGCTGAGTTTCAGGAACAGTTTACTAGCAGTTGGCAGTTGTTGATGGCGGCGGTGGTAATTGGAACTGTACCGGTGGTGTTGCTGTTTTTGGCCGGTCAGCGACAGTTTATTCGAGGGATTGCGGCAACGGGGATTAAGAATTGAGGTGGAGATGCTTGGCAATTAAGTTTGTAGTCATTTGTTGAACCATTCTCTAGAACAGGCAAGATGCCTGTTCCACAAGAACATTTAGTATTTGTGGAACAGACATTTTGCCTGTTGCTGACATTGGTTAAAGATGTGAGTTTGTAGTCACTCGGCGATTGAAATCGCTACTATAGCAATCCTAAATGATTATACTCGTTACCAGGCAGAGCCTGGTAACGCATATCCGGAGGCTCTGCCTCCATTGTCGCAGCCGAGGCAGAGCAAGAGTGACATCGGTTCCCAGGCAGAGCTTGGGAACCAGTTAACCAGTTATTGAAACTGATTTAGGATTGCTATATAGCAATCCTAAATCATGTGTGAATTTCATACTCCCTCCCCTTACCAAGGGGAGGGTTGGGGTGGGGTAAAACATTTACGACTCTTCCAAGGATTGCTATCTACAAACGAAGTTCACTTTAAGCGGACTAACAGATAAAGGTGATATCAAAGCTGTATTATGTGAATCTATGCAAAAACTCGGTTTATTTTTATTTATCCTATCTTTTCTACCGTGGTTGGCAGTCTTATTTGTTGTGCCATTCCTGCCGCTGGACATTACCCAAAAAACTACTTTATCTGTAGTTTTAGCTGTTGGGGAAAGAACTATTGACCAAATATCGGCGTTATTTGTATCCCTGATATCTGTGGAAAAAAACTCAGAAATTTTAACCGCAGATGAACAGGAATCGACGCAGATAATGAGCCGTGATGTTGGCTTTTATCTGCGGTCAAAGTTGAGCTATTCGCTGAAAATCTGCAAGCGAATAGAGCGTTCTCCGTCTCCGAAATCCACTTCAATTTTTTCTCCCGAAAGACTGTCCAAGCATCCCAAAAGCAACCGCAAATTGGGTGTGCTTGCTCCTGTATCCACGTACAATCTATCTGCCAAACTGCCTAAACGCTTCCATATTGTGTAGAGTTTGACTACTGCTTGTTCTAGCTGTGCGGCTTGTTTGACAACGTCGGCGGTGGTTCCCAAACAGCCTACTCGCAAAGATTCTTCTAAGGCCATTTCCATATCTAAGTGAGACTGATTTAGAGCTTGCACTTGGGCGGCGGCGTCGAGATATTTTGATAAGTTCTTGGCGTCGGATGTTAGCTGTTTGACAGTATCTACGTCGGGATTTTCTGCTACTTCTTTTTGAATTTCGCTTTGGTGAGAGGGGGAGAGTTTCTCCATTTCTTTCACTAAAGGAGCGAGGTAGCGGGAAGGTAGAGAACCGGTAGATGCTTTTTCTTTGACTTCTTCTGGCAATAAATCTGAGTTCATTGCCATCCATTCGTCGGAGAGTTGTTTGACTTCGCGGCGGGTGATGCGATCGCCACTTGCTGCGGCATCTGTTACCATTTGCTGCACTTCGGGTGATGCTTTGGCGGTTTCTACAAAGGCTCTTTTGCTGAAGTTTCTAATGGAATCTGGGTCTAAATCTCCTTGCTGAATCAGAGTGTCGGCACTATTAGCTAATTCTATCAAAGAATAGGCTTGACTTTTGCCAATTTCTCTTTCTTTGAGCCAGTTCAAAAAGCCAGTGCCTCGTCCTTCGCCACCTTTTTTTTCTCTGTCTCTAACTGTTCGGAGAATGCGTCCCCGCCAAATGTCGGTTTGCAAGTCGAAGCGATCGCACACTTTCCAGGCATTGTCAACCTGATTGTCAAAATCAAAGTCTGGTATTTGTTCGTCTTCGGGGTCTGGCAATTGGAAATTGATATCGGTAAAGCCGTTGAGGGCTTCTGCAAGTTCTGCGGGATTTAGGGGGACTTCAGCCATTAGGAAAAAATTGTGTAGTGCAACAGCCGGTTTAATTTGGAACTTGCACGGGTTGACAGTTGAGACGCTATATGTAGCGGTAAGGTAGGCAAGATTTACCTACTAATAGAGCTTTTGTGCAAGTCATATCATTATTGCACGATGGGGGGCGATCGCTACCTGTACAAAAAATCTTCTCCGAGAGTGACCGCACAGCGTCGCAACAATCAAAAAGCCCGTGGCACAGATAGTCGGATATTTTGCAACAAGAACCACTAACCGGATAGTTAAAGGAACTAATTACCCACTACAGCGGCGATACTTTATCGCGTTCAACCTCCTCGCCTGGAGTCGTTTTGCCGTTCAAAGTTGTACCATCACCGGGTAGATTTGTTAATCGATCGCGCTTCCGAAAGCGATCGCGAGTCGAGACAATGACCACATACAGCACCGGCACCATAAACAAACTCAAGAAAGTAGAAACAACCATCCCCCCCGCGATCGCATTCCCTAGCGATCTACGACTTGCGGCCCCCGCACCTTCCGGGTTAATTAGGGGAGCAATCCCCAAAATAAATGATAAAGAAGTCATCAAAATCGGCCGTAAACGCTCTTGAGACGCCTCAACTGCTGCCTTAGTAATTGAATATCCCTGCTCCCGCAACTGGTTAGCAAACTCCACAATTAAAATCGCATTTTTACTTGCCAATCCAATCAACATCACCAAACCAATCTGGCAATAAACATCATTCGCCAACCCCCGCAACGACTGAGCTAAAAGTGCACCTAAAATCGCCAGAGGAACCGACAGCAAAATAATGAAAGGATCGACATAATTTTCGTACTGAGCAGCCAACACCAAGAACACGAAAATCAGCCCCAAACCAAAAATAATGGGTGCTTGACCCCCCGACTCAATTTCTTCTAAAGAACTCCCCGACCATTCATACCCAAAACCCGACGGCAAAACTTGAGCCGACACCTTTTCCATCGATTTTATCGCCTGTCCAGAACTCGATCCCGGAGCCGGAGAGCCACTAATTTCAATTGACCTATATAAATTGTAGTGGTTAACAGTTTGCGCTCCCACCACCGGGGTTATTTTCACCAAATTGCTCAAAGAAATCATTTCATTTTTTCCAGAGCGGACATACAACTTACTAATATCTTCAGGGTTATCACGAAACTGTTTATCCGCCTGAACATACACCCGATAATTGCGCTGCTGCAGATTAAAATCATTCACATACTGAGAACCCAGAGCCGTTTGTAACGTACTGAAAACATCATTAATCGGAATATCTAGAGCCTTAGCTCGATTCCGGTCAACTTCCACAACTAACTGAGGCGTATTCGCCGCAAACGTACTAAATACCGCCTGCAATCCGGGCGTCTGATTCGCCTGCTTTAAAATCCCGCCCATCGCCTGAACTAGAGAATCTAAACCGCTGTTACCTTTGCGGTCTTGCAATTGAAATTGGAAGCCTCCAAATTGACCTAAACCTTGAATAGCCGGCGGATTCACAGGGAAAATTCTAGCTTCTGGAATCGAGAAAAACTTACCCTGCAATTTACCAATAATCGCTTGTACAGTTTGATCTTCACCTTCCCTTTCTTTCCAGGGTTTAAGGGTAGTAAATATAATCCCCTGATTGGAACTATTACCACTAAAACCAAAGCCACCCACTGAAAAAGTCCCGACAACTTCAGGAAGTTTGAGGATTTCTTGTTCTACTTGATCCATTACTTTCTGAGTGTATTGCAGCGAAACGCCTTGAGGCCCTTGAATAATTGTCAGAAAATAGCCCTGGTCTTCCTCTGGGATAAATGCGGTGGGTACTGCTAAATAAAGCCAAGCGGTGAATCCCAGAGAAGCAATAAACAACAGGGTAACAAGGGTTTTAAATCTTGTTAAGAATATTAAGGACTCTCTATATTTCTTTTGTATCCAATCAAGAAAAATGTTAATGCGGTTAAACACCCAACCCAACGGGCCACCAAACTTCTTACCTGGGCGCAGTAATATAGCGGCAAGTGAGGGAGTAAGAGTAACCGCCATAAAGGTAGAAATGAGCACTGAAAAAGCAATTGTCAGAGCAAATTGTTTATAGAGTGCTCCCGTTGTCCCTGGGAAAAATGCCACTGGTATGAACACGGCCATCAATACTAAGGAAGTGGCTATTACAGCACTAAAAAGTTCCCGCATTGACTCGGAAGCTGCTTGGCGGGCATTCATACCTTGGCGGACTAGACGGTCAATATTTTCGACTACGATGATAGCGTCATCAACCACTAAACCTGTTGCTAAGGTAAGACCAAATAGAGACAAACTGTTAATCGTAAATCCGAAAGCTTTGATAAAGGCAAATGTCCCAATCAAGGAAATGGGAATTGTGATGGTGGGAATAATCGTAGTGCGCCAATCTTGCAGGAAAACAAAAATAACTATCACCACTAGCAAGACTGCTTCAAACAGAGTTTTGACTACTTCTGCCATTGACTCTTGGACAAATTGAGTCGTATCTAGTGCGGTTCTATGTATCACCCCCGGAGGGAAGTTTTTCGCTAATTTCTCCATTTTTGATTTGACGGCTTGGGCAACATTTAGAGCATTACTTCCGGGTAATTGGTAAATCCCTAAACCCACCGCGTCATTACCTCGGAATCGCAGGAAAGAGTTATAATTTTCTGCTCCTAATTCTGCTCTACCGACATCTTTTAACTTAACTAAAGTTCCATTTGCTTCGCTTTTAATAACTATGTCTTCAAATTCTGTGGGGCTTTTGAGACGACTTTCTGCACTCAAATCAATCTGATACATTTGCCCTTCTGGGGCGGGTTCTTGACCAATTCTTCCTACTCCAACTTGCAAGTTTTGTTCGTTAATTGCTCTTGTTACATCTTGCATTGTTAGATTACGAGCCGCTAATTTATTGGGGTCGATCCACAGGCGCATAGCATAGCGTCTTTCCCCAAAAATTCGCACGTCGCCCACGCCTTTTACTCTCTTTAAAGTGTCTGCTAAATAGAGATCGGCGTAGTTGCTTAAAAATATGGTATCGTATTCTTTATTTTCGGTAAATAATCCTATAGCCAGCAGTAGGCTGTTAGATTGTTTTGTAACTGTAACTCCTGTGCGTTGTACGGCATCGGGGAGTTGTGGCTGAGCGACTGCAACTCGATTTTGCACATCGACGGCGGCGATATCTTTGTCGCGGGAAGTATCAAAGGTGGCTGTAATGGTGCTAGTTCCACTGTTAGTGCTACTGGAAGTTAGATATTTCAGTCCTTCAATGCCGTTGATTTGCCTTTCTAGGATGTTTGTTACCGCATTTTCGACAACTTCAGCATTGGCACCGCTATAGTTGGCTGTGACGTTGATTTGGGTGGGGCTGATGTCGGGGAAGCGTTCGATCGGCAATGTGGGAATGCTTATTGCGCCTACCAAAACAATAATTAAGGCGCAGACGCTAGCAAAGACTGGTCGTTTAATAAAGAAATCTGCAAACATTATTTGGGTAATGGGTAGTTGTTAGTTGATAATTGCTAATTCCTAATTGCACTTGCGTCAAAAATTAAAATAGCCCCCTTTTTTAGAGCGGAGCAATCAAGTAGTTTCACGTAAGGTACGTAGTTGCCCTTTAGCGCTCTTAATTTACCTATTAAGAGCGCTAAAGCGCAACAACATACCTTATTTTTGGCTTGCTAATGGTAATTTTTCCCCTGCTCCTTTCCCTTCCTCTTGAGCCATAATGGGAGCGCCGTCTGTCAAGTTAAGGATGCCTGCGGTAACAATTTTTTCGCCGGCTTTCAAACCTTCGATAACTTGATAATTATTCCCCTGAATGGCTCCCAATTTCACGGGCTTTTGCCGCGCTACTAAAGGTGGCATTCCAGGTTTTGGCTGTTCCGGCTTTTGAGCTGTGAAGACAAAAGTTTCCCCACCTAAGCGAGTAACTGCTGTTACTGGAACTAAAATTCCGGGGTTCTGTTTCCAGATGACTTTAGCTTTTACAAACTGGAGATTAAGCAGTTCGCCGGTGGGGTTGGGAAAGGTGGCTTTAGCTAAAATTGTTTGGGAATTGGCGCTGACGTTCGGGGAGATAAAGCTGATTTGACCTTGGGCGATCGCCTTACCTTGAGCATCGAGCATTTGTACTGGCAACCCTAAGCGTAATTGAGGCATCCGTTCCAAAGGAATTGATAACCGCAAGTCTAGCAATTGGTTCTCTGTCAGGGTGGCGATAGCGTTGCCTTTTTGCAAGTAATCACCTACTTTCACTGGTATGTCGCCGATGACTCCTGCGAAGGGCGCGGTGACCGCAGTTTCTTGTAGTTGTACTTCAAAGCCGCGCACTTGAGCGGCGGCCTGGGCAACTTGCGCTTCAGCTTGATCGAGCTGTTCTTGGCGAGTGCCGTTGGCTAACTGGGCTAATCTACTCTTGGCTTGTGCGACTTCTGCTTCGGCTTTGGCTATTTCCTCTGGGCGCGAACCGTTTTGCAATTGTCGCAAAGCTTGCCGCTGCTGTTGCAAGGCTGCTGTGCGACGCTCGATCTCGGCTTGTCTGTTCTTTTGTCGCTGCTCAAACCGCCTTTGAGCTTCTCGGAGATTGGCTTTGGCGCTGCCTTCTTTTTGGGTGTATTGCTCAAGGGTGTTCGCGGATTCGGCGCCTTCTTTTGCCAAGGCCTCATATCTGGCAAGTTGCTGGCTGGCTAACTTTGCTTCGGCTGTGCTTGCTTCTATTTGCGCTCTTGCTTGGGCGATTTCTTCTAAGAGGCTACCTGTTTCGGCATCGGCGAGGTCGGCTTCAGCTTGGCTAACGCGGGCTTGGGCTTGACCAATTTCTTCTGGCCGAGAGCCCGATCGCAGTTGAGCGAGGTTGGCTTGGGCTTGGGCGACTTGGGCTTGAGCTTGGGCGATTTCTTCGGGCCTGGCTCCTGCTTGCAATTCGGCTAAGTGGGATTGAGCGCGGATCAGGTTGGCTTGGGATTGCCTCAAGTCAGCTTGGGCGCTGTCGCTTTTCATGCGGGCGATGGCTTGCCCTTGATTTATGAAGTCGCCGGCTTTGACAAAAATCTCCGTGACTAGCCCTTCTGCTTCGGGTTTGATTTGTACCGAACGCTTGGCTTCTAAGCTGCTAACAAATTCGGAAGCATCTTCGACTGAGCTGGTTTGTACGGCTGCGATCTTGACTGGTATGCCTGGGGGTTGGGCGGCGGCTGCCTGTTGCGGTGCGCGAGTCTGGCCTGATTGCCACGAGTACCAGCCGAAACCTGCTGCGCCTGTGGCGATCGCGATCGCGGCAATTAGAGGCCAGCGCGATCGTGGTTTAGCAACAGGTTCCGGGCGATCGACAACGGCGGGAAAATCCTCTGGTAGATCGCTGTCTGCATCGGTTGGGTGCAGTTCGGGTGTGGCAGGTTTTTGCTCTTCTGTTTCAACGACGGATTCTGGGGATTTAGAATAACTCATGGGCAGCACCACTTAGATTTTTTTTAACTTCTGACTGAGACTTGGGCGAAATCTTTGATTCTCCGGCGTTCCCCTCCAACAAGGGGGAATAATGACAAGGGATTTTAAACAGGATGGAATCGGGAAAGTCTCTTTTTAATGGGGTTGGGGTATGTGCAGGGCTTTAGTCTCATCACAGTTAGCCAAGCCTAGGGGTGATTATTTTTAGGAAAGCTTCTTGTTATTTCTCAAAAGTTACGATGGCAGGAATGATTGCACATCCTTCTTACGAGTCACCTGAGTGGGTGAGTTGGAAGGATTTTCCCTTGGATTCAGCGGATTCAGCGGAGGTTGGGGAGTCACGCACTCGGGCGATCGCACTTTTTTCCTTGGCTAGTTGCTCGGTTAACCACTCAATCTCTGACGCCAGCACTGACTCGCAGCGATCGCGAGAAGCAAATTGATAGTCGTCCGTTAGTGGATATTCGCTCTTGAGGCTTTCGATGTAGTCTTGACGGGTGTAACAGGCTCGCAAGCGGTGTTCCAATAGCTTCAGCCGTTCTGCTGGTTCTAAGTCGCCAAAAAAGAAAAACTTAATTTGGAACCGGGAACCACTGTTAACCCAGCTTTCTTGAGGGTGTTCGAGCATTTTTTGCCGCCAGAGTTCGCGCCCTTGGGCGGTAATTCCGTAGATTTTGCGCTGACAGCCCGCATCTCCGGCTTCTTCGGCAATTGTCGCAATCTGGCCTCGCTCTTCCAAGCGCTTCAGGAGTGGGTAAATCGCTCCATAGTTGACGCTGATGCAACTGCTCATAAACAGCTCCAGTTTTTGCTTTAGCCGATAGCCGTGCATGGGTTGCAACTGTAGCAGTCCAAGTGCTGATAATTCAAGCATTTATATCAAGTTGATATTATAGTCTGGATTATATCACTATATCGGACTCAAGCGCGATCGGGTCAATCGATTTTAGATTTTAGATTTTCGATTTTCGATT